>JBKJQC010000691.1:0-3422 GCA_046593995.1 Polyangiales bacterium | reverse complement strand
GCGCTTCGCACTTACCGCTGGACGAGCAGGAGAATCCGCCCGCGCAGTCCTCGCTGCGCGTGCACGGGTTCGCGCAGAGCCCGCGCCGCACGTCGCAGCGGAACGGCGCGCAAGGGGTCTGCTGGCCGTCCTTCGAGACGCTCACGGTCAACGTGTCGTTGCATGCGACGCCGGCGCTCGGCACACACGTCGCGCTCGCGCAGGTGAAGCCATTCGCGCAGTCGCTCGCGCTCTCGCAGCTCTTCCGACAGCCCGAGTCGCTGCAGCCGAACGGTACGCAGTCGGTCGCCGAAGGCTTGATGCACGCGCCCTTGTCGTCACACTTCGACACGGCGGTGTAGACCGAGCCGACGCAGGTCGCGGTCGCGCACTGGAGATCCTTCGGGAGCTCGCACGCCGACACGTTCGTGCCGTTGCACGTGGTCGCCATGCACGCTTCGCCCCCCGGATCCCCGCAGATGGGGCGCAGACCGCGGGGCGCACCGGTGACGGGCGCGCACTTGCCGGCCGCGTTGCAGGCCTGACACTGCCCCGGGCACGCAGCGTCGCAGCACACGGAGTCTACGCAGAACCCGCTCGCGCAGTCGCCGGCGTTGTCGCACTGCGCGCCGAGCGTGAAGGGCTTCCACGTCTCGGCGGAGGCGAGGATGTCGTCCTTGTTGCGGCCGCCGGCGATGAGCACCTCGTCGCCGATCACGGTCGCCGTGTGCCCCCAGCGACGCCGCGTCGGCGACGAAGCGAACACCCAACGCTTCGTCGACGCATGGCGCACGAGCGGCGCGGGGAACAGCTTGAGCGCGATGCCTGCGTCCGTCGGCGAGGGGGGCACGAACCCGCCGATCGCGATCACGTCGCCGTTCGGCATGCGACTCATCGTCGGCGAGGACCACAGATCGGCGAGCTCGCCCGCGAGCAGCGGCTTCTGCGTCGCGGCGTCCCAGATCTCGCCCGAGTCGTCCCCGCCGCCGACGACGAGGAACTCCTTCGGCATCACGCCGAACGCACCGGCGGCGACGGTGGGGATGACGCTCGTCGCGGTGGTGCGCTTTCGTCGCAAGGGAAGCGGCGCGGCGAACGCGGACGTCGCCTCGTCGTAGACGACCATCTCGCTCGCGGTGTTGTCGTAGGTGCAGCTTCCGCCGCAGTTGACCTTGATGCCGCCGACGAAGAAGACCTTCTTCTCGATTTGCACGACGGCCGGCGCGATCCCGGCGTGCACCGTGGTGCTGACAGCCGTGAATCCGAGGTCCGAGAGCTGGAAGAGCAGGGGCGCGGGCTGCGCGGTCGGCGCGGCGAGTGAGAAAGACGACGAGCCTCCTGCGATCAGCACCCTCCCGTCACCGAGGAGCGCAGCGCCGTGGCGCGCGCGCGCCGCCGGCAGCGGCTTGGTGGCGGTCCAGGTGTTGGCCGCGGGGTCGTAGACCTCGCCGGTCGCGTGGTAGGTCGCGGACGCATCGAACTTGGGCGCGCCGCCGATCACGAGCACGCGCCCGTTCGCGAGCTTCGTCGCCGTGTGCAGCGCGCGCGGCACGCTCATCGGCGCGGTCGCGGCCCACGCCTTCGTCACCGGATCGTAGATCTCGCCGGTCGCGTGCGCGGCGCCGTCGACGGTCGCCGCACCTCCGAGCACCAACACCTTGCCGTTGTCGAGGAGCGTGGCGGTGTGGCCGATGCGCGGCACGGTCATCTGCTCGATGGTCGACCAGGCCGGATCGACCGCGATCGGATACGTGAGACCGGTCGCGTCGAGACGCGCTTCGAGCGTCCAGGTGTGCTCCGCCGTCTTCTCGAGCGACAGCGCGAGGGCGCGCCGCTCGCCGCGCGAGTCGACGGCGAACGCAGGTTCGCTGGTGATCCGCGCGCGTCCGTTCGCGTCGCGGAGCTCGATGTGATCCTCGACCAGCACCGGCGTCGCCGAGGTCGACGTGAGCGTCCAGCGCGCTCTCGTATCGGCGTCGGCGTCGCGCAGGAGCCGGAGCTCCTCGACGCGACGCTCCTCCGCGACGACCAAGATGGCGAGGGACTTCGTCGGCCGTGCGACGACTGCGCCTTCGAGCGCGGTCATCGCGCTGTCGCCGACGCCTTCTGCTCGGATGGTGACGGAGAGCGCACCGTCTTTCGTCGCGAGCTCCAGCGGATCGGACGCGCGCGCCGGCAGCGCGGCGATCATGTCGGCGACCGCCGCCTCTCGCCATGCGGAAGAGCTCGCGGGCGCGGGCTTCACCACCGCGAAGCCCCCCTGTCCGAGTGGCGCAGTGCGGAGGATGCCGCCGCGGCCGAGGTGCTGGGCGAAGGGCGCGAAACGCGCGAGCGCGTCGCGTACGTCGCGCGACGCCGCGAGCTCGTCCGCCGTGACCCCCGCTTCCTGGGGCGCGGCGTCGACGACGTGCGTCCCTCCGCAACCGCCGAACGCCGACAGCGAGACGGAGACCGTCGCAAGAAAGCGAAAGCGCATGGTGAAGACCCTCTGCGCCGAGCCTAGCAGCAGGCTGGGTGGCCGTCGGTCCCGCGGTAAACGCGTCGGTTCGTCAGCCGCGGTGGCCGCGCGCGCAGCCCACGTTCACCGCGAGCTCGAAGCCCCCTTCGGACCAGTACTTGTCGACCGCCTCGCGCACGTACGCGAACGCCGCCTTGATCGCGGGCTCGTCGAGACCGAGGTTCAGCTGCCACTCGGGGAGGAGCAGGAGTCGCGTCGTGGGATCCTCGAGGAAGTCGCGACCACCCTGGAAGGGGATCGTCACCGAGCGGAACTCGACGTCGACGTCGACGAACCCGAGCGCCTCGAGCTCCTCGCCGAGGGACTCCGGCGTCGGACGGAGCGCGCTCGCGGCCTCGACGGCGTCGGTCACCTTCTTGTGATCGTGCTTGGTCGCGTACTCGCGGAGCAGATCGGCGAGCTCACCGAACGAGCCTCGGAGCGGCAGCGCGATGAGGAACTGTCCTCCGGGCAGCAACACGCGCGCGGCCTCGCGCACGAAGTGGAGACGGCTGGCAGCGCGGCCCGGCGGGTGGAGGATGAGCGCGTGGGTGAACGACTGATCGGGCAACGGCGAGGGGAACCCGTCGAAGAGCCGGTAGTCGGCCGAGAGCTCCGCGATCGCCGCCGCCTTTGCGCGGGCGAGCTCGAGCGCGGCGAGCGACGCGTCGGTGCCGACGAGGCGTGTCGGTCCGAGCTGTTCCACGAGGAGGCGCTCGGGGAATCCCGTGCGGCACCCGAGGTGCGCGACGATCGCGTCGCCCTGCCTCGCCGGCGGCGCGAGCATCTCGAGCACCAGCTCGCCGAAGTGGCGCAGATAGCGAGGGTTGACGAACGTCTCGAAGATCGCGGCGTCGCCCGGTGCGAGCGGGGTCACCGTGGCCGTCTCGAAGTTGTCGGCCTCGGTGATCCGCACCTCCTCGTGTACGCCGCGATCGCTCGCGAG
>JBKJQC010000665.1:0-5420 GCA_046593995.1 Polyangiales bacterium | reverse complement strand
GGCGCACCATCGCCGCGAGCGCGAGGGCGACCACGACCACGCATGCGGCCTCGAACAGCGGCAGCGGCAGCGTCACGGAGCCGGACGGTAGCACTTCAGGGAACGAAACGATCACGGACCCAGAGCGCGGGCTTCTCGACGACGAGGTGCAGGAGATAGGCGACGGCGAGGGAGCACGCGAGCGCGAGGAGCACGGAGATTGGCCACACGACGGAGATCGGCGCGCGTACCCCGCGCAGCAGCGTCCGCGCGATGGGCATGATGACGTGGTCGATGACCGGGATGTGCACGAGGTAGGTGCCGTAGGCGAGCGTGGCGATGGGGAGGAACACGCGAGCGCCGAGCGCGCGGCTCACGCGGCCGTCGTGGTTGAGGAGGAGCAAGATGAACGCCGCGTACATCACGCCGGTGACCGTCCCCCACGCGAGGAGCGTCCACGCGATGCCGGGATGGAGCGAGGGCGGCATCATGAGGAATGCGAGGCACGATGCGCCGATCGCGAACATGAGGCGGCGCACCCACGGCTTCGCGAAGAGCACTCTCAGCTCCGCGCGCTTCCGTCGCTGGAGGTAGGCGAGCGCGATGCCCGTGACCAGCACGTCGTAGCGCAGGTGCGTGCGCACGAAGAACGTCGCGAAGATGCGGTCGGCGTCCCAGGCGCCTTCCGAGAAGCGCCAGGTCAGGACGCGCCACGCCAGGGGAGAGAGGAAGAGGGCGGCGAGCGCGAGGAGTCGCGCGCGATCGCTCCGCAAGAAGCGCAGGCCGAGGATCACCAGCGGCACTGCGAGGTAGAAGTGCTCCTCGACGCACAGCGACCACCCCCACGACATGTACTCCTGCTTCCAGTTCAGGAAGTAGTTGGCGGTGTACGTGAGCTCACGGGCGAGGGAGAGCTTCGTCGCGTGCGGGTTCGGGAAGAGCACGACCAGCGAGAGGAGCACGACGTAGTAGATGGGGAACGTGCGGAAGGCGCGCCGGAGATAGAAGCGCTTCACGCGCGTCGGCTTCTCGGTGTCGTCCGTCTCCTGCAAGAGCATGGATCCGATGAGGAAGCCGCTCAGGACGAAGAAGCAGTCCATCCCGAACCACACCATCAGCGACACGAGGTGCAGCGTTCGGCTCGGGAGGAGCCCCTGTGACGCGAGGATCACGCTGACGTGCACCTGCAGCACGCCGATCACGGCGAGGACGCGCAGGCCGTGGAGCGGCGGGTAATGGTTCGCGAGCACGTTGAGACCGAACAGTCCCACCCGCGGCTTCGAGTCCATCGCGCGCCGGAGCGTGGCGCGGGCGGGTTCGCCGGTAAAGATCTGTGGTGTCCGCGCGACAGTGGTCGCGAACGGGCGCTCACGCCTCGGCGACCCCAGGAGCAGGAAATCCCGTGCGATTGGCGCGGCACGCGCGGTGCTTGGTGTCCCCTGCAGAACAACCGAGGAGAAAACCGATGTCGCTCCGCCATGCTCTCGCCCTTACCGTCTTCGCGCTCGCCCCCCTGTCGCTGTGCGTGAGCGGCTGCTCGCTCGACCTCGGATCCTCGACCACCGGCGAGGAGGGGCACGTCGCGTTCGCCTACTCGGACAGCTGCTTCTTCGGCTGCGCGGTAGACAAGCCGATCCTCGTCGGCGCCAAGGCGCGCATCTCGATCACCGGCGCGGAGCTTCCGGAGATCGACGCGCGGTCGGAAGACGAGACCGTGCTCACCGTCACGACGGACAAGTCCTACACCTGTTGCGTCACGTCCGGGAGCTCGACCTCGTGCGCGTCGTCGTCGAAGACGGCGGTCTGCGCCGAGGGGCACACCAAGTCGGTGAGTCAGACGCTGGTGGTCACGACGCACGCCGATGGGTCGACGCGCGTCGTGCTGGTCGACGCGGCCGGCCACCGGGTCGACGCGCTGCGCCTCGAGGTGCGAAAGCCCAGCACCGTCACGCTGCGTATCGTCGACGAGGGAGGCTCCCACGACGTCTCGGAGCTCGTGATGAAGACCGCCGACGTCGCGTCGATCGATCCCCTGGTGCGCGACCTGGACGGCCGCGAGCTCCACGCGCCGAACGGGATCTCGCTCGGGATCTCCGATCCGAGCGTCGCGTCGTTCCAGGATCCGTCGTTCATCTTTGCCAATCCGAACGGTCTCGCCACCATCGAGCGCGGCGGCTTTGGAACCGCGCCCAAGCTGCGCGCGAAGAGCGTCGGGACGGCCACGCTGCGTGTGATCACGAAGGGGTCGGAGACAAAGTTCCCGGTGACGGTGAAGTGACGCCCTTCGCGCGCATGCGGTAGTGCAGCCGGAGCATCGTCATGCCGAGGAAGTGCACGGTGTGATCGCAGCGCAGCGCTCCGTCGTCGTCGGTGAAGACCGTGAAGTGTTCGCACAAAGACCGCAGGTGCAGGACCTTCAAGCGCGCGTCGTCGAGCTCGAGGACGCGGTAGAAGCCTGCGTCCCCGAAGCGTGCGCCCGAAGAGACGAGCGTGAAGCGACCTTTCACATCGAAGCCTGGCTTCAGCACCACGGTCGCGTTCCCGCGCGGCAGCGGGAACACAACCTTCACACAGGGCGACGCGTTCCCCGGAGGCGTCACCGTCGTGTAGAAGCCGGTGTAGATCACCAGGCCGCTCTCGCGCACGCGGCGGTACCACCCGGTGTGCACCGTGCGCCCCGTCGAATCGTGCAGCGGTAGGACCTCGCTCGTCATGCCGCGGCTGAGATCGAGCCCAAACACGGGAAAATTGAGCTGGTTCATCGCGCGGCTCACCGTGTAGACGATGAGCCAGAGGAACAGGCGCCCCGGGAACGGCGACTCGTTCCACACGTCGAGGTCGTACTCCGACGTGCGCTGGTAGAAGTCGCGCACCGCCCGATCCGTTCTCTCGACGGCGAACGCGGGCCCCTTCAGCACGTCGAAGTCGGGGACGAGCCCGGCGTCGCGCGCGTCGCGATCGATGACCAGGCCCTCGCGCTCCGCGACGAGCTCGTAGGGGCGGTCGGCGATCTCGGTTCCAGCCGGACCGATCGGGCCGACGAGCCACGGGACATCGGTCTTCTGGACCGTGCGACCGAAGATCCGGAGCACGAGTCGGATGAGCGCGGCGCCGAACGCACCGAGCACGCGCTGCAGGAACGAAGGACGGGGGGACAACTCTCGCGAGCCTCGCACGAACGATAGGGCCGTCTCGTCCTCCGCGGCGAGAGCACGTACGTTCCGGAACAGAAAGCGTCCTCCATTGGGTCGAGTGAGCCGTGCTGCTCTTCAAGAAGCATTTCCATTCAGGTCTGGTGAGCGGCGCCATCCGCCTCACGTTCCGCCGTTGGGACAAGCCGCATGTCCGAGCCGGAGGGCGCTATCGCTGCCATCCCATCGGGGTGCTCGAGGTCGACAGAGTCGAGCGTGTCTTGCTCTCGACGATCACCGACGACGACGCGCGCCTCGCCGGCTTCGACGCGCGCGACGCGCTCTTCTCGTTCATCGCGTCCGGGCCGGGCGGCGAGGCGACGCCCGACACCGAGGTCTACCGCATCGAGCTCCACCACGGAGGGGACGGCGACCGCGTCGAGATCGCCCTCGACGCGACGCTCACGAAGGAAGACGTCGCGACGATCCGCGAGAAGCTCGCGCGCATGGATCGCGACGAGCCGTGGACGGGCAAGACCCTACGACTGGTCGAGAAGAACCCCCGCATCGCAGCGTCGAAGCTCGCGGCGAAGGTGGGGCGCGAGACGCTCGATTTCAAGGCCGACGTGGTGAAGCTGAAGAAGCTCGGCCTCACGCAGAGCTTCGAGGTGGGCTACGAGGTGTCCCCGCGGGGGCGCGCGTATCTCGAGGCGACGCGGAAGAAGCGCGTCGCGCGCTGAGCGCCGACGGGGTGCCAATCGTGCATCGTGCAAGTGAGGTGGATGATTATGCGCCGGCGAATTATGCTTGGCTGCATAATGCGCTTCCTGAATAGACGCGACGAGCTTGCTCGACTCGACGCGCTCGTGGCGGACCGCGCCGGCGGTCTCGCGGTGGTGTGGGGACGTCGGCGCCTGGGCAAGACGCGACTGCTCGTCGAGTGGGCGCGACGAGAGGGCGTCTACGCCGTCGCAGATCAGTCGGCGCCGGACGTGCAACGCGCGAACATCGCCGAGGCGATCGCGCAACGTCTGCCGGGTTTCGCCGACGTCACGTACCCGGACTGGGGCCGACTGCTCGACCGACTCGCGCGTGACGCGGTCTCCCAGCGGTTCCGCGGGCCCATCGTGATCGACGAGCTGCCCTACCTCGCTGCATCCTCGCCCGAGCTCGCGAGCGTGCTCCAGCGCTGGATCGACCACGGCGCGCGCGAGGCGAAGCTGGTCGTGGCCATCGCAGGGTCGAGCCACCGCATGATGCAGGGGCTCGTACTCGACGGCAGCGCGCCGCTGTTCGGGCGCGCCAAGGTCGCGTTGAAGATCGCCCCGCTCGCTCCCCGACATCTGATCGACGCGTTCGGCGCGATGAGCGCCGTCGAGGTCGTCGAAGCGTGGACCGCCTGGGGAGGAGTGCCACGGTATTGGGAGCTCGCCGCGCCCTTGCGGGGCGACGTCGGCGACGCGCTCGAGCGGTTGGTCCTCGATCCCAATGGTCCGCTCCACGCCGAGGCGGAGCGGATCCTCCAGGAGGAGGTACCGACCGCGATGGAGGTACGGCCCGTCCTCGACGCGATCGGCGGTGGCGCGAATCGCCTCTCGGAGATCGCTGGGCGCCTCGGACGCGCGGCGACGTCACTCGCGCGACCGCTCGATCGTCTCGTGGGGATGGACCTCGTGCGACGGGAGGTCCCTTACGGAGAGCCCGCGCGCAGCGGCAAGCGGAGCCTGTACCGCATCGACGATCCCTTCTTTCGACTATGGTTTCGCGTCGTCGCGCCCCATCGCGCAGCGCTCGTCGCGGGTACGCAGGCCTCGCGCGCCGCGCTGCTCGCACGTCACTGGGAGGCGCTGTGCGGACTCGCTTGGGAGGATCTCTGCCGAAGGCAGCTGCCGGGGTCGCGCGCGCTGGCCTCGTTCGGTCCGTGGAACGTTCCGCAGCGCTGGTGGAGCGGAAACGCCCCGGAGTGGGATCTCGTAGGCGAGACTGTCGACGGTGCGCGTGCGATCGCCGGCGAGTCGAAATTCGTGCGCCGCCCCCTCGGCGCGCGTGAGCTCGCGGCCGAGGTCGACAGATTGGCGAAGCGTGCTCTCCCGGCGCCGCTCGCTCTTCGGGACCCGAAAACGATCGTGCGTGCGCTGTTCGTTCCCGCCCTCTCGCCTGGCACGCCGCGCAGGATCGGCAGCGTGTCCATCGTTACGTGCGAGGATCTCCTCGGGCGCAAGCTCGGCGCGCGGCAGCGCCGCGCGCGCTGATCGCGGCATCGATGGGCCTATGCGTGCACCGCGGCGCGCCCCCCCCCCTCCGGCGGGG
>JBKJQC010000529.1:0-3836 GCA_046593995.1 Polyangiales bacterium | reverse complement strand
TCTGGGGACAGGCCTCGAAGCGTCGCGATCGGCAGACTCTCGAGCCTCCGTGCCTCCGTGCCTCCGTGTTCAATCGATCAGGTACGCCGAGTTCGAGAATCGAGGTCGCTGATTTAGATCACCGAGCGCGATTCTCGACCGCAAGCCACGCGCGAGACACTGACGCGGGCATCGCTTCGCTCCGTTCACGGGCCACGTCGCACGTTCACGAGCACGGGCTGGAGCGCGATTGTGAGCCGGGCTCGTCGAGCCGAGCTTCGAGGCCCCTCCGGCAACACGAGCGGACGCGACGTTCTGCGCGACCACTCTCGCCGTGAACGTGGCCATGAACGTTTTCCGTGAACGAAGCCAAGCGCTCCTCGGGGCGTCTCCAGGTGGCCATTGCCCGCGGCACGCCGGGGTTTTTCCTTGCCCGACTTTGTCACTCGATGCCTATTGACACTGAGTGCCACAATACTATCCTGGCGACGTCAGCACGAGGAGCCAGACGACCATGCAGATCCCCGCCGAAGGCCAGTCGAAGGAATCGATCTTCAACGCGCTCTCCGAAGCCCGGAAGAACGACTTCCCGTGGCGCGACGGGAAGCTCTACGCCTACGTCTTCGACGGCGGCAAAGACGTCGAAGAGGTCGGCAAGAGGGCCTACCTGGAGTACCTGAGCGAGAACGGGCTCGACCCGACGACCTTCCCGAGCCTCCTGAAGTTCGAGAACGACCTCGTCGACATGGCGCGCCGTCACCTCGGCGGCGGCGAGCAGGTGGTCGGCAACTTCACGAGCGGCGGCACCGAGTCGATCATCCTCGCGGTCAAGACGGCGCGCGACGCGTTTCGCGAAAAGAACCCGGCGCTCTCGAACGGGAGCACGGGCAAGCTGCAGCTCATCGTGCCGATCACGGCGCACGCCGCGTTCCACAAGGCCGCGCACTACCTCGACCTCGAGATCATCGGCACCGCGATCGACCCGAAGACCTACCGGGCAGACGTCTCGGCGATCCGCGACGCGATCACCGAGCGCACGTTCCTCATCGTCGGCTCGGCGTGCTCCTACGCCCAGGGCGTCGTCGATCCCATCACGGAGATCGCGGCCCTCGCGAAGGAGCGCGGCATCCTCTGCCACGTCGACGGCTGCGTGGGTGGCTTCCTCCTGCCCTACTTCCGCCGCCTCGGCGCCGAGGTGCCCGACTTCGACTTCCGCGTCCCGGGCGTCACGTCGATGTCGATGGACTTCCACAAGTACGGCCTCTCGCCGAAGGGCGCGTCGATCGTCCTCTACGCGAACGAAGACCTGCGCAAGCACCAGATCTTCGCGTGCTCGGACTGGACCGGGTACACCATGATCAACAACACCATCCAGAGCTCGAAGTCGGGCGGTCCGCTCGCCGCGGCGTGGGCGGTGCTGCAGTTCATCGGCGACGACGGGTACATGAAGTACGCGAAGGGCCTGCTCGACGCGCGCGATCGCACGGTGGCCGGCGTGAACGCCATCCCCGGGCTCCGCGTGATGGGCGACCCCGAGATGAGCCTCGTCGCGTTCACCTCGGACGAGCTCTCGGTGTTCGCCATCGTCGACGAGATGAAAGAGCGCGGCTTCCACGTGCAGGCGCAGCTCGCGTACGGTCCCTCGAAGGAGAACATCCACCTCTCGATCAGCCCCTCGAACGTCGTGTGGACCGACGCCCTCCTCACCGAGCTCCGCGCCGCGGTCGACGCGGTACGCGCCGCCGGCGGCGGACCGAAGCCCCCGACGGAGATGGCGGCGATGCTCGCCCAGCAGATCGAGAACGACCCGACGGGCGAAGGCCTGAAGACGATCGTCGCAGCGATCACCGGCGGCGGCGGCGGCATCCCCGGCAAGATGGCCGACACCAACGCGCTCCTGAACGAGCTCCCGCGCAAGATCCAGGAGAAGCTCCTGATCTCCTTCGTCGGCTCGATGTTCACTCCCAAAGGCGAGGGCTGATGTCTCACGCGTTGCCCGCAACGATTCGCTGCAAGTCTCCGCGTACCGTGTACGCGGAACGGACTCCGCTCGGGCTCCGTCCGTCCGCGTTTACCCCGAAGTCGACGTGATGGAGGCGCTGGTCGGGCTCCGCGATCGCAAGAAGGCGGGCGTCCGTGCGGCGCTCGTCGAGGCGGCGATGCGGCTCTTCGGCGAGCGCGGGTTCGACGGCGTCACCGTCGACGAGATCACCGCCGCGGCGGACGTCTCCCGGCGCACCTTCTTCCGCTACTTCACCACCAAGGAAGCGGTCGTGTTCGCGCGGCGCGAGGAGCAGCACGCGGTGTTCCGCGACATGCTCGCCGCCTCCGAAGAGGAGGATGCGTTCCAGGCGATCCGCGCCGCGCTCCTGGTCCTCGCCGAGGACTACCAGAAGCAGCGTCGACGCATCCTCGCGGAGCAAGCGCTGCTCCGCGCCACGCCGTCGCTCGCCACGCACGACCTCGAGGTCGACCGCGCGTTCGAGGCGGCGATCGTCGACTACCTCCTCGCAAAGAGCCGGCGCACCGTCCACGACCGCCGGCGCGCGCGCATCGTCGCGGCGGCGATCGTCGGCGCCGTGCGCGTGACCATCGAAGAGTGGGCAGAGCGTCACGGCGATCTCGATCTGGCGAAGGTCGGCAACGACGCCCTCGACCTCCTCGCTCCGCTCGCCCCGACACCGCGCTAGGCTCGCGCGCATGCGCGTCCACCACCTCGATTGCTGCACGATGTGCCCCGTCGCGGGGAACATGATCAACGACCAGGGGCGCATGGTCTCGCACTGCCTGCTCCTCGAGACGGAGCGGGACGGGTTGATCCTCGTCGACACCGGCATCGGGCTCGACGACTGCGCGACGCCCAAGCCGCGGCTCGGCGCGCCGTTCGTCGCGCTCACCGGTCTGGAGAAGCCCGATCCGGCCCGCACCGCGATCCGGCAGATCGAAGCGCTCGGCCATCGCGTGAGCGACGTGCGGCACGTGGTGCTCACGCACCTCGACCTCGATCACGCGGGCGGCCTCCCCGACTTCCCTCGTGCGACCGTGCACGTGCACGAGAGCGAGCACCGAGCCGCCGTCGTGAAGCGTGCGTTCGCCGATCGCGGGCGCTACCGCAGCGTCCACTGGGCGCACGGTCCCGCGTGGAAGCTCTATGCCGAGCTCGACGGCGAGCGGTGGTTCGGGTTCGAGCGGGCGCGACCGTTCGACGGGGTGTCGGCGGACGTCGTCGCGATCCCCCTGCCCGGTCACACGCGCGGGCACGCCGCGATCGCCGTTCGGCACATCACGAGTGGGGGAGCGCGCTGGCTCTTCCACGCCGGCGATGCCTACTTCCACGAGGGTGCAGTCGATCCGACGAAGGAGCGACCGCGCGTCGGCGCGCGCATGTTCGAGCGCGCCGTGGCGTGGGACATGCCCCTCGTGCGAGAGAATCACCGTCGCCTCGGCGAGCTCCGGGCGACACACGCAGACGTCGACGTATTCTGCGCGCACGACCCGAACGAGCTCGCGCGGTTCGGTGCGGCGCGAGACACGATGCGCACGTACGCCTCCGCCTAAATGACCGAGCGTGATTCTCGATTGCCCCGCCGCAGATCGGATTGAACACGGAGGCACGGAGGCACGGAGGTACGGGGGTTCGAGAGTCTGCCGATCGTCTTCGACACGTCGTCGTCGCGCGTCGCTGCCTGCGCGTCGCCGCTCTCCGCGAACAAACAGGGAGACGGGGAGACGGGGAGGCGTTTTGGTGGAAGTCGAGATCGGCAGACTCTGAAACTCCTTCTCGTCTCCCCGACTCCCCGGCTCCCTGTTTTCTCGGATCTCCGTGCCTCCGTGCCTCCGTGTTCAATCGATCGATA
>JBKJQC010000178.1:0-4628 GCA_046593995.1 Polyangiales bacterium | reverse complement strand
CGTCGTCCGCGTTCGCGACCGCTACGCACGCGCCGGTCGCGTTGCACGTGCGGCACACGCCGTTGCATGTCGACGCGCAGCAGCGCTCGTCGCAGATGCCGCTCGCACACTCCGTGGTGGCGCTGCACGTCAGACCGGCCTTCAGCTTGCAGGCACCGAAGGCATCGCAGGTGTCGTTGCCGAAGCACGTGTCGTCGTCGGCGTTCTTCACGGCCTTGCAGGCGCCGGTGCCGGCCACGCAGGTCTGACAGAGACCGCTCCCGGGACAGGTAGCGGTGCAGCACACCGAGTCGTTGCACACCCCGGAGACGCACTCACCCGCCACGGTGCAGCTGCCGCCGTTCGCCACGAGATCGAAGAGCTCCGCGCTCGGATTACCCGATCCGACGATGAGGATCTTTCCGCTCGCGAGCGCGGTCGCCGTGAGGAACCCGTGACCTCCGATCGGGGTGCCGGCGATGGTGAAGGTGCCGGTCGACGGCTCGTAGAGCTCGGCCGCGCCACTCCCGCTCGCCATCAGGACCATCGTCGCGCCGTAGCGCGTGCCGGTGAAGTTCGATCTCGCGAGGGCCATCGCGCCGGTGGCCGCGAAGGTCCCGGCGGTCGGATCGTAGAGCTCCGCCGTCGAGCCCGCTCCACCGGCGACCAACACGAGCCCCGAGGCGAGCAACGTCGAGGTGTGCGCGGCTCGCGCGACGCCCATCGCGCCGGTGGCCGCGAAGGCGCCGGCGACGGGATCGTACAGCTCTGCGAGTGAGGTGCTGCCCGTCGCGCTGCCGCCGCCGACCACCAGCACCTTGCCGGAGCCGAGGCGCGTGGCCGTGGTGTCGCTGCGGCGACGTGACATCGGATTGGTCGCGGCGAACGTTCCGGCGCCGGCCGGATCGTAGATCTCGGCCGTCGAGAGGAAGGCGCCACCGTTGTCGCGACCACCGACGACCAACACCTTGCCGGAGGTGAGCAGGGCGGACGCGTGTTGATAGCGCCCAGTCACCAGCGATCCGCTCGCAGTGAACGTCCCTGCGCCAGGATCGTAGAGCTCGGAGGCGGCGATCGCTCCGCTTCCTGCGCTGTAGCCGCCCACGATGAGGACCTTCCCCGAAGCGAGCAGGTGTCCGGTGTGGAAGTCGCGCGCGGTGATCGTCGATCCGGTGGTGGTGAAGGTGCCGGTCGTCGGATCGTAGACCTCGCTGCTCGAGATCCAGTTGCCGTTGTGGCCGGCCGCGATCAGCACGCGGCCCGAATCGAGGAGTGTCGCGCTGTGGGCGTTGCGCTCGGTCTCGAGCCCGCCGGTCGACGTCCAGCTCGGATCGACGATCGCGGGATAGGTGACCCCCGCCCAGGTCACCCGCACCGCGCAGCTGTCTCTGCCCGGCGCGACGACCGGGCGTCCCCAGGGGACACGCGGATCGATGTCGAAGGCGCATCCGTCGACGGTGAGCGTCGCGTGCGTGCGCACACCCCTCTCGTCGAGCACATAGGGGGCGGCGATGCGGAGGCGCGGTGCGCCCGCTGCGTCGAGGAATTCGAGGACGTCTCCGAGCAGGCGCAACCCGGCGACGCGAGTGACGTCGACGTCGTACGCGAGCTCTTCGCGCGCGGGCTTCGACTCGAAGACCACGAAATCCTCGGTGCCGTTCGCGCGGACGCGATGCGCGACGTCATTGCCGGCGAACGCGACCGCATAGAGCGCGATCCCGTCGGGGGTGACCGCGATCGGTACGTCCGTGGTCCCGCGCAGCGTGAAGGTGACGGCGAGGTGCGACGTGTCGTCCTCGATCTTCGTCGGAGCGTTCGCGCGCGACGGCAAGAGGACGCGCGCCGTCTTCGCCACGCGCCCATCTCGCGGCACGATCGCCCGCAGCACGCCGTCGCGCGCCTGGTCGAAACGGAGCCCGGCGACGCCGGCGAGGACAGGCACCCCGCGGACTCGAAACCTGCTGCGCAACACCTCGACGCGCGCGCGGGCCTGCGGTGACTCCGACAACCCAGCCGCGGACGCCGAGCTGGGCTGCGGCTCGATGGAGGCATCGCCCGCCGGCTCCCCGCCCGGGGTCGTGCAGGAGATCGACGATGCGAGCCCCAGAGTGAGCCACGCGAACCGGCCACGATCGATCATCGAGCTTCCCCCCTGGATAGCGTCGCACGGTTCCGGGCTTCGAGCGATCCGAGGATCCTTTCGCGGGCGGGAGCTCCTCGCCGCTAGGATCTCGTGATGTCCGAGGCCTCCGCCGCACGGCCACGGTCAACAGACCATCGTCGCCGATCCGGTCTTGGCCCGAGCCCGGACGCCATCACGAAGTAGTTGTTACGTCCGAGCCTCACCTCGAACCTCGGCGGACGCCCGTCATCGAGCTCACTCACTTGGGTGCATATATTTTCGGCCGGCAGCGCGCGTACCCGGGCGGGCCCTCGGATTTGAATCCGCCCGGGCAGTCGCACATTCCACCGGGGTTCAGTGCGCCGGGGTGGCAGTTCTTCTGCATTACAGCTTCCGAAGGCGGTGGGAGCTTGTCGCAGATCGCGTCGCCCGGCGGCCCGTGCGACGCGTGGCCTTCCGGACAATCGCACGTCCCCTGCGCGTTCAGCTTGCCCGGAACGCATTGTGTCGCGCCGGCGCTCGGAGCTTTGCTCGCGGGTGGAGCGGCGCTCGCGGGTGGAGCGGCGCTCGCGGGTGGGGCGACGCTCGCGGGTGGGGCGACGCTCGCGGGTGGAGCGACCGCTGCGCGCTCCGCCGGCGCAGGAGGCGGAGGTTGCGTTGCGGCACCGCATGCACAGGCGCCGATCGCGAACGCTGCGATCATTCGAACTACGAGACGCGTCATGCAGAGCTCCGAATCGCGCGAGCGTCGGCAGGCACCGACGAGCGCGGCGGCCGAGAGCGGCGACCAGCGCGACGGCGTCATGGGCTCGGCTCGCGCGTATGGGTCAGCGCGACGAGGTGGAGGAGCAGATCGAGGTCGTCGTTCTTGCGCGTCAGGAGGCGATCGTCGAAGGGCGCGCCGTGCGTGCGGATGCGCTCGACTGCGCGAAGGAAGTTCTGCGGCGTGGTGGCTGCCCGCTCCCCCTCGAGGGCGCCGTAACGCGCCGAGGTCTCGCGCAGGATCCACGGCGTCGCGCCGCTCTTGCGGAACATCACGAGGATCGGCTCGCGCGTCACCGTGTTGGTGACGGTCTCTTTGGTCTTGGTCTTGGTGGCGAGCATCCCTCCGGTGACCACGATGCGCGTCGCGCTGAGCGTCGTCTCCTTCTCCGTTCGTGTGCTCTTCTCGCCGACCAGCTGATGGGCGCGCATCGACACGAGCAGGTCGTCCCACGGCAGGGTGTCGAGCGTCCGTCCGTCGATGCCTTGGAGCGTGAGCGCTTCGGGCTCGAACCGAAAATCACGCAACACCACCATCGCCGACGTCGGGACCACGGCGCTCGCGTCGCACGCCGTCGCCTGGTGGCCGGCGCCACGCAGCCGCGTGACGAGCTCGATCGCCCGCGCACGATCGGGCGTCTGCAGCAGCACCGCGGGGAGGCCGCCGACCACGCGCTGATTGACCTCGTATGCCGTGATCCCGAGCCACGACGCGAGCTCCGCGCTCGGGGGCGATCCGGCTTCGAGAGCGACGATGAAGCTCGACACCGTGCAAGCCTATCATCCGAGTCTCGATCCTCGATCGGATCGAGCTCACTCGACCCCCATGGCGCCGCTGGAGAGACGGTACACTCGCGCGCGATGCCCGCGCGACGTCTGCTCTTGGCCGCGACGCTTTCGGCGACCGTCGTCGTGGCGGTCGGATGGACGACCGGGCTGCGGCACGTGATGCACGGAGTGCTGCTCTTGCTCGGCGCGGTCGCGCTCCTCCCGATCGTGCTGATCGGCGCCGTGCTGCTCGCGCTCGTGGCGGTCGTGCTCCTGTTCACGATCGTCGCGCTGTTCGCGGGGATCGAGGAGGGGGCGCCGGATCTCGCGGGGTCGGAGAGGGCGTCGTCGTCGCGGGGAAGGGGCTCACGCGGCGGTACTACGCGTTCCTCTCGCGACGTCGCGAACCGATGGTGCTCGGCGGCGCGGTCGGAGCGCTGTTCGGCGCGCTCGTCCTGTGGGCGCTCATCGCCGCGATCGTGGTCCCGCGAGAGACGAGCACGGCAGCGCGGCTCGCCGCCGCGAGGGACGCAATCGAAACGGCGTATCGCGACACCGGTGAGCTCCCGCGGCCGGACGAGGGCGGGCATCTGCGCATCGCGCTCGCTGGAGGACCGGTCTCCGTCGTCGACGACGGCTTCGGTCGCGCGCTCGCGTATCGCGTGTCGGGCAAGTGGAAGCTCGCTTCGTGGACCCTCACCTCCGCGGGCTTCGACGGTGCGCCGAGCGCGGACGATCTCTGCCTCTCGGGCGGCACCAAGCTGATGCAGTGGGTCGACAAAGCCGCCGCACTCGGCGCCGCGCTGCCGTCGTACGCGGACCGCCTGGCGCAGGTGCGCGCGCTCCGCTGTCCCGCGCGCTGAAGCTCTAAATCAGCGATCTCGATTCTCGAACTCGGTGTACCTGATCGATTGAACACGGAGGCACGGAGGCACGGAGGCTCGAGAGTCTGCCGATCGCGACGCTTCGAGGCCTGGCCCCAGAATCCGTTCCTCGA
>JBKJQC010000124.1:0-6726 GCA_046593995.1 Polyangiales bacterium | reverse complement strand
CCGGCGGCGATCGCGAGGACCGCGCCCGGCACCGCGCGCCACGCGAGCGCGAACCCGACCAGCGCGAGCACAACCGCGACCTCGGCCCCGATCAGCCACCGCCGCCGCGTCCCGGTGCGATCGAGCAGCGGCGCCCACAGCGGCTTCAGCGTCCACGGCAGGCCGACCAGGCCGACCAGCCCGATCTCCGCCGGCCCCCGCCCGGCCGCCGCGAGCCACGCCCCGAGCGCGACGCTCACGACCCCGCTGGCCGCCGCCGCCGCCGCCCCGAGCGGGGCCTCGCGCCCGAGGCGCACCCACCGCTCGCCCGCGGGCGTCACCGCGTGATCCTAGGCGCCGCGCGCGGGCACGGCGACTTTCACGGAGCCCGAAAATGGGCGCGGCCGCCGTCGTCTCCGAGGGCGGCCGCGCGATGGGTCAGCCGATCAATCGATCGTCGAGTCCGGGTTAGCGCAGGACCACGTTGCAGACCTTGATCCCTCCAACCGCCGGCGCGAACGCGGCCCAGTTGTCGAGGCTGGTCACGGTCGCCTGCTCGGTCCGGAACCCGAGGTCGGTGCCGAGCGTGCGCTCGGTCGAGCCCGGCGGCGTCACGTACACGCTGTACCGCCGCGTCGCGACGTCGACGACCAGGCGCAGGTGGTAGGTCGCGCCGACCGTGTACGGGATCGTGGACACGAGGTACGTGCTGCCACTGCGCGCCCGGATCGTGCCCCCGTTGAACAGGACGATCGCGGCGAAGCCCGCCCACGTGCTCTGCGGGCCGCGCGAGAGGGTGAACGCGTCATCGGAGCCGGGGCCCGTCGGCGTCGCGTCGACCTCGATCGTGAACGTCCCGGTGCGCGAGCCCATCGACGTGTTCACCACCGGCGTGCCGGGCGCGGTCGCGGTGACGCACGTCGCGGGCGGGGGCGGCGGAGGAGGAGGAGGAGGAGGAGGCGGAGGCGGCGCGCCTGCAGGAAGGAACTGCGAGATCTCGGGGACGCTCGCTGCCGGCTTCCACGAGTCCCAGCCCTGCGCCCAGACCTGCGTCATGCCCGCTGCTGCCGGACCCATCGACTGGATCAGCGCGGTCGCGAGCATCTGCGCGTTCTGGAACGGGCCCTGCTGCCCGGTCTGACCCGAGAAGTAGAAGGGACCGCCGCCACCGCCACCGCCCGGACCACCCTGCTGCGGCGAGAACTGCGGGACCTGTCCCTGCGGACCGCCCTGCCCGTACATGCCGCGCCCCATGGCGTTGCCCATCGCCATGCCGGCCGACATCTGCGCGCCGAGCATCGCTCCGCTGCCGCCACCTTCGCCGGTGGCCATGCCCTGGCCGGCGCCGATCATCGCCTGACCGACGGCGTAGTTGTTGTAATTGCCCGCGAGCTGCTGGACGTAGCGCGAGTCCTGGTTGAACTTCTGATCGAGCACCGCCTGCTGACGGGCTGCGGCGGCCTGGCCTTCGTAGCTGCCCGCCTGCACGTCCATCTTGGCGACCGCGATGTCGCGCTTCTTCTCGGCCAGAATCGACTGGAACTTCTTGAGCTCGGCGAGATCCTCCGGGCTGAAGTTCAGGTTGAACATGCCCATCTGCACGATGCGCAGACCGCAGGATGCGAGCTCGGGGCACTCGCGGATGAAGCGATCGGCGATCTGCTTCGTGAGCGACGCCGTCTTCAGGATCGAGATCTGCTCCTGGTCGCAGATCTGACCGATGACGGTCCGCGCGCCGAGCATGAACTGGCCCTTGATCCAGTCCAGCACCATGTCGTTGTCGCCGGCGGCCGCTTGGCCGACGTACTGCACGACGAACGTGGCCGGGTCGGAGACCTGCACCGCGAACTCGCCGAAGATCCGCGGCGAGACGATGAGGCCCGTCATCGGATCCTCGAGATCCGCCAGCGTGCCGCCGAACTTGCAGCCGCGCACCGGCGCCGTCTTCACGAAGAAGACCTCGGCGATGAACAGATTTCCGCCGGTGAACTTGTCGACGATGTTCCCGAGGAAGGGAATGTTCGACGACTGCATCGTGTGGCGACCCGGCCCGAGGATGCCCACGACCTTGCCGTCCTTGAAGAAGACGGCGCACTCGTCGCTGTCGACGGTGAGCTGGGCGTACGCCGGTACGGTCTGATCCGGGTGCTTGTAGACGATGAACTGCTTCGCCGGATCGGGCCGCGCGATGCACATCTCCTGCGCGCCCTGCTTCACGAAGTCGAAGATGCCCATGGTGCCGAGACTCCTTCGTCCGAACGGTCCGCCTCGCAGATCTGCGAGCGCGGAGGCCGACGACCGGCCGAAGATAGGGACGGTTACCGGGCGCCGCAACGGCGATCGCGGCGCCATTTCCCAGAAGGCTTCTCGGAATAACTCGGGAGGTAACGGATTCCGGCCTCCTGAACCGACCTCCCGGCAGGACGCCACCCGGACCCGACAGTCCAGCGCATGCGCGCCGTGACTTGTCCCTCTTTCAGCGATAATCCTGGGCCGTGAACCACGACCAGATGGCGACCCCGGCGCAGGCCGGCGACACCTTTCCCTGCGCACAGTGCGGAGGCGCACTCCACTGGGACGCGACGAAGCGCTCCATGTCGTGCCCGTTCTGCGGCCACCAGCAGGAGATGCCGCTGCAGCCGAAAGACCAGATCGAGGAGATCCCGATCGAGGAAGGCTACCGCCGCGCTCAAAAGGGCTTCGGCGTGCAGGTGCAGACCATCACCTGCAAGGACTGCGGCGCCACCGTCAACGTCGGCGAGGGAGAGCGCACGACGAAGTGTGCGTTCTGTGGATCGCACCAGGTCCTGCAGGTGCAGACCGACGCGAACGCGATCCGCCCCGAGTCGCTCGTCGCATTCCAGGTCGACAAGAGCTCCGCGAACGATCGCTTCGCGTCGTGGATGGGCGATCTGTGGTTCCGCCCGAACGACCTCAAGAAGATGGCGAAGGTGCAGGAGCTCGGCGGCGTCTACGTCCCGTTCTGGACGTTCGACGCGCATGTCCACAGCGAGTGGACCGCGGAGGCCGGGTACCACTACTACGAGACCGAGTACTACACGGGCACCGACGAGAACGGGAACTCCGTCCAGAAGTCCCGCCAGGTGCAGCACACGCGCTGGGAGTCGAGCTGGGGTCGCCGCGACGATGACTTCGACGACACCCTCGTCTGCGCCTCGAAGGGCCTCCCCACCGAGCTCGTCGAGAAGTTCAGCGGCTTCAACACGAAGCTGCTCGTCCCCTACGGCCCGCAGTACCTCGCCGGCTGGAAGGCCGAGTCGTACGCAATCGATCTGCAGAACGCGCACAACATCGGCCGACAGAAGATGTCGACCGAGCAAGAGGGGCGCTGCGGTCGCGACGTGCCCGGCGACACGCACCGCGGTCTCGTCGTGAACAACCAGTTCTCGCGCGAGACGTTCAAGCACGTGCTCTTGCCGATCTGGATCGCGGCCTACCGCTACAACGACAAGGTCTATCGCTTCCTCGTGAACGGCCAGACCGGCGAGGTCACCGGCGAGGCGCCGTACTCGTTCTGGAAGATCTTCTTCTTCAGCGTCTTCTGCCTCGCCGTGATCGGCGTCATCGCGTACTTCGTCATGGCGGCGCAGGAGAAGAAGAACGCACCGAAGAAGAGCAAGGTCGTCGACGAGGTCGAGGAGGAGGCGCCCGCGCCGAAGAAGAAGCCCTCGAAGAAGAAGCCGGCGGCGGACGACGACGAGGGCTCGCTCCCTCCCGGTTTCTACCAAGGGCGCGACGGCACGATGGTCTGTGTCCCCGTCTGATCGGCCGTCTCGATGCCAGCACACGAATTCCGGCGGCCCGTTCGCTTCGACGAGATCGACGCCGCCGGGTTCGTCTACTTCCCGAAGCTCGTCGCGCTCGCGCACGAGGCGCTCGAACGGCTCCTCGAGGACGCGCGCCCGGGCGGCTACGCGGGCTGGGTCGTGCACGAGCGCGTCGGTCTGCCGTGCGTGCACGTCGCCGCCGACTTCTCGGCGCCGCTCCGGTTCGGAGACGAGCTCGTGGTCACGACACGGGTGGTGAAGTTCGGTGACACGAGCGTCACCTTCGACGTGCGCGTCGTCCGCGGCGACGGGACGCCGTGCGCGACCATCGACTACGTGGTGGCCTGCGCCGATCTCACGGTGCCGCAGAAGCGCGCGCTCCCCCCGCAGTTACGCGACGCGCTCGAACGTTTCGCCGTCGAAGAGAAGATTGAACACGGAGGCGCGGAGACGCGGAGTCGAGAGGAGCCGTGAGGGTCTGCCGGCGCCTGCACTTCTCGGCATCCACGCTCCGCTACGCGGCTGCGCCTCACGGAGAGCGGTTTCGCAGTGCCAAGCGACGACTTCGCAGTGCCAAGCGACGACGAGGTCACAGCGGCGGAGCGGCAGCCCCCTTCTTCTCGCCTCCTCTGATCTCCGCGCCTCCGTGCCTCCGTGTTCAATCGGGATTTGCGCGGAATCGCGCGCGTCAGAACAGTGACTGCGCGGAGGGGCGTTCGAAGCCCCGCTCCTCGGTCCGCGCCGGGATGCGCCATTGGAACGATCCGTGATGCTGTCGCGCGTCGCCACGGAGGATTCCGATCGCGCGCGCTTCCTCTTCGTCGTCGTCGACGGTGACCGTCACGATCGCCCCGCCGCGGCGGATGCCCTCGGCGTAGACGCGTGCATTCTCCTTCGGCACGCCGATGTGGACGAGCGCGTCGATGATGCCTCCTGCCGCGGCGCCCACGCCGGCTCCCGCGAGCGCGCTGACGAGCGGTCCCGCGACCACGACGGGCCCGATACCCGGTACGGCGAGCGCGGCGAAGCCGATGAGCAGGCCGGCGAGACCGCCGAGCGCGCCGCCGACACCCGCACCTTCGAGCGCGGATGGGCGCACCGCGGCGCCGTGCGCAATCTCCCCACCCTCGAAGGACTTTGCCACCCAGCCGAGGTCGTCACGCGCAAATCCGGCATCGTGCAGCGCATGCACGGCACGCTCGGCGTGCCGCGCGTCGTCGAACGTCGTCACCAGCGTCTTCGTGGACATGTCGCCTCCTGCCGCTCTTCTGGAGCATGCGCCGTACCTCACGAGGCTCACCCTTTTCGGTACGCCGTTTTCGTACGGGTTCGCAGGCCGCGGCTGAGCTCGAAGGTCACTTCGTGCGGACGACCCAGACGCTGTCGACGCCGAACGTGCGGACGTCGGGGCTGTTGGTGTTGAAGCCGATGACCAGCTTCGAGCTCGGCTTCGTCAGCGTGAGCGTGTTCTCGACGCGCTGCCACGAGCTCGTCAGCGACGGCGACTCCTTACGGCTGTCGTCGCCGGTGCCGTTGAGGAAGTACGCGATGCCTCCGACGGTCGCATCGCCTGCGCGGAACGAGAAGCCGTAGTCGAACGTCGCTCCCGCCGGCGCCTCGAGGAAGATCGCCTCCGAGATCGTCCGCCAGGCCGGCACGTCCTTCATCTCGGCCCAGTGCGCGCAGGTGTCCGCGCCCCCCTCGCGTCGCATGAAATGGCCGTCGGTCCAGCTCGCGGTGGACGTACCGCCGCCCTCTTCGAACGAGCCGTTGCGCACGAGATCTCCCGCGCGGCTGCATGGGCCCGCATCCGACGCGCTCGTCGCGTCGCCCGCGTCGATCGCGCTCTGGGTATCTGTGATCGCGCTCTGGCTATCTGTGGACGCGTCGGTGCTCGCGGCCGCGACCGGCTCGCCCTGACACCCGACGAGCGCGAAGACGACCAGGACCCGCACGGCCGCGAATCATAGCGGATCGATCGGTGCTTCGGTGCCGAGGAGCTCGAGCACGCGATCGGCGACCCGCACGAGCGCGATCGAACAGGGCTCGCACGTGCCCCCACAGCACGTCGGCCACTGGGAGCGCGGCATGCGCAGGAGCGGGCGAACGAGATCGCGGTAGTAGGTCGGCAGCATGCTCTCGTCGCTCGCCTTCTCGAGCGCCGCGTCGACGAGGGGTCGCATCGCTCACTCGCGTTCGTACGAGAGCTCTTCGAGCGCATCGTCTCGGAGGCGTGCGAGCTCCGGTCGCGCCTTCGCGGGAATGGACGCTTCGAGCGCGATGTAGCCCGCGTCGTCGAGCGGCTTCAGCAACGCCACGACGTCCGCGAGATCCTGGTGTCGCTTCGCCTGCAGCTTCAGCGTGACGAGCGCCGCGAGCGAAGCGACATCGGCGTCGCGCTCGCTCGCGGGCGTATTCTCGGGTGCCGGGAACGGCTCCGCGCCCGGCTTTGCGATCGTGTGTCCCTCGACGAGCAGGTCGATGCGGACGCCCGTGCCGACATGCCGAAGACGAGAAGAATCCCCGATGCGCTCGAAGCCATGTGCGGCGAGCAACGGCCCCAAGCGTGCAAGCGCGTCACGGCCGACCAAGAGGTCGATGTCCTCCGTGGTTCGCAGGTAGCCGTGGTGGACCACGGCGAGACCCCCGACGATGAGGTACGGCACGCCCGCGGCACTCAGCAGGCCGCGCACCGCCGGCAGCGCGAGGTCGACGGCTTTGGTCTCCTGGTCCATGGCGTGCGCGAACTTGCGGGCGCGTGAGAGACGGCCGACGAGCGAGTCCACCGCGAGATCCTATCACTCCTTTGCTTCGTTCCACGTGAGGCCGAACCCTGCGTCTACCTTCAGCGGGACGCACAGCTGCGACACGCCGGACATCTTCTCGCGGACGATGCGAATGGTCTCCTCTTCGCTCCCCTTCGGGACCTCGAAGACGAGCTCGTCGTGCACCGTCAACA
>JBKJQC010001273.1:0-2865 GCA_046593995.1 Polyangiales bacterium | reverse complement strand
GTCGCGTGGCGTGCTGTCGAAGCCCCCGCGACAGGACGGCGTAGATCTCCTTCACCGCCGCCTCGCGATCGACCGGGACCGGCGCGCGGGTGAACTGCAGCACCACCTCCTTGAGCCCGCCGAGGATGAAGTGCGCGTACACGCGCACGTTGCCTGGCTGTACGAGGCCGATGGTCTGCCCCTCCGCGAGTGCGTCCTCGAGGAGTGTCTCGAGCTCCGCGTAGAACGCGAGCAGGCGCCGGTCGAACTCGATGTCGAGGCCCATCGCGTCGGTCAGCAGGATCTTCGCCATCGCCGGGTCGGAGAGGAACACGTCGATGATCCGGGTCGCGTTCCCCACGATCTGCGGCTCGATCTCGGCGGCGACGTCGATGCGCGTGACGGCCATCGCGATCTTCTGGAAGAAGCGGGTGACGAGCTCCTCGAAGATCGCGCGCTTGTCGTGGAAGTAGAGGTAGAAGGTCCCGCGCGCGACGCCCGCGGCAGCGACGATGTCGTCGATCTTCGCAGCGTGGTACCCCTTCTTCGCGAAAACGTCTCGAGCGCGCGCGAGCACCTGCTTGCGTCGCTTCTCGGCTTGCGCAGTGGCCACGCGCCGATTGCACCACGAACACGTCCAGACCCCTAGCGCTCGAATCGCGAGAGGAACACGGAGGCACGGAGGCACGGAGGCACGGAGGGTCGAAGAGTGCTGCCGCGCGCTTCGCACGACGCCCGTCGCCGATCGCCGCCGGAGCGCTGTCGCGGCTGTTTTCTGAGCACAGCGAGCTCGAGGCCAGGAGCGCCGTGGGGGTGTAGGAGGAACGATCGGCAGACTGCTCGAGCCTCCGCGCCTCCGTGCCTCCGTGGTCTTCTCGTGCTCGGTGTTTTCGCGCTGCGCGCCGACGGCTGGTCGGTACGCCCCGCTCGCGTCGGCGTCGGCGACGTTTCGTCGCGTTGTCCCTTGCGTGAGGACCGCCAACCCGGGTACGACCGGAGGTTGGACTGACACGCCAGTCTACCCCGAGTCGGTCAGTGGACGTCGGTGAAGGAGGCTCGATGGGCAGCGATTCGAGGGAATCTGGGCGGGATCCGGGCAGTGACCTCGTCATCGGGATGGACGTCGGGTCCACCACGGTCAAGGCGGTGGTCGTCGACCCGGCGACCAAGCAGATCCTCTGGAGCGACTACAAGCGCCACCTGACGAAGCAGCCCGAGATGGTCCTGGAGTTCCTCCAGCGGATCGCCGATGCGTTCCCCGAGCAGCCGCTCGCCCAGTGGCGCATGTTCCTCACGGGCTCCGGGTCGGGGCCGTTGGCCAAGCCGACGGGCGGCAAGTTCGTCCAAGAAGTGAACGCGGTGACGCTCGCCGTGGAGCACATCCACCCGGACGTCGGGTCGGTCGTGGAGCTCGGCGGGCAGGACGCGAAGATCATCATCTTCAAGGCCGACGAGCTCGGGAACAAGACGGCGATCGCGTCGATGAACGACAAGTGCGCGTCCGGCACCGGCGCCACCATCGACAAGTGCTTCAACAAAGTGGGCATGCCGAACGAGGAGGTCATCAAGCTCCACTTCGACGACTCCAAGCTCCACCACGTGGCCGCGAAGTGCGGCGTCTTCGCCGAGACGGACATCGTCAACCTGATCAAGAGCGGCATCCCGAGCAAAGAGGTCCTCTGCCCGCTCGCCGACGCGATCGTCCTGCAGAACCTCAGCGTGCTGACGCGCGGCAACACGCTCAAGCACAAGGTGCTCCTCCTCGGCGGGCCGAACACCTACCTGCCGTTCCTCCAGGAGTGCTGGCGAAAGCGCATCCCCGAGACGTGGGACGCGCGCAACTACGACTACCCGAAGGACGTGCCGATCGAGGAGCTGATCATCATCCCCGAGAACGCGCAGTACTACGCGGCGCTCGGCGCGGTGCTCAACGGCCTCCACGAGGAGACGCAGGTCGGTCGATTCAAGGGGGTGGACGGGTCACCGAACCTCCATGCCGGCCTGCTCGGCATCGACGACTACGTGAAGAACGGGCGCAAGGCGCGCCTCGGTGAGACCGCGGGTCCTCCGCTCTCGAAGACCGAGCAAGAGCTCCTCGCGTTCCGCGAGCTCTACAAGATCCCGCACTGGGCGCCGCCGGCGCTCACCAAGGGGCAGAAGGTTCGCGCGGTCATCGGCCTCGACGGCGGGAGCACTTCGAGCAAGGCGGTGCTCGTCGACGAAGAGCACCAGATCGTCTGCAAGGCCTACCAGCTCTCGAAGGGGAACCCGATCGCCGACATGAAGGAGCTCCTCGAGCAGCTCCGCGCTCATGTGCAGGAGCAGGGCGCCGAGCTGGAGATCCTCGGCTTCGGCGCGACCGGCTACGCGGCGGACGTCCTCGAAGAGACGCTCCGCGCGGACGTGAACGTGGTCGAGACCGTCGCGCACATGATGAGCGCGGTGCACTTCTTCGGCGACGTCGACGTGATCTGCGACATCGGCGGCCAGGACATCAAGGTCCTGATGATCAAGAACGGAGACATCTCCAACTTCCGCCTCTCGAACCAGTGCAGCGCCGGCAACGGCACGCTGCTCCAGGCGATGGCCGATCAGTTCGGTGTCCCCGTGAAGGACTACGCGGAGGTCGCGTTCGGCGCCGAGCTCTCGCCGAAGTTCAGCTACGGCTGTGCCGTCTTCCTCGACACCGACCGCGTCAACTTCCAGAAAGAGGGGTTCTCGAAGGAAGAACTCCTCGCCGGCCTCGCGCAGGTGCTGCCGAAGAACGTCTGGCAGTACGTGGTCCAGATCCCGCGGCTCGCCGCGCTCGGCACCAAGTACGTGCTGCAGGGCGGCACGTACTTGGTCCCGCCCTGCAGCACCAAGTACGTGCTGCAGGGCGGCACG
>JBKJQC010001133.1:0-5220 GCA_046593995.1 Polyangiales bacterium | reverse complement strand
CGCGACAAGCATTTGCAACCCGAAATCGTGAGCGGACGATCGCGGCGGACAGCGCGAATACGTTGGATTCCACAGGTTCCCGCATTCGCCGCGTCGAATCGAACGCTTCCGGAGTCGCGGATGATCTCAGCTTGATGTCTCGCGCTCCGGTCGCTCGCTGGACGTAGTTGCGAACGAGCGCTGGCGTGGGTGATGAACTGCGGCGCATGCTTGGTCATGCGCCCGCGACGCTTCCACGTCGTGGTCTTCGCTCTCGCCCTCGTGTACTCCGGCTGCGTGCGCGGGTGCGGCGGGTGCGCCGGGTGCGGCGAAACATCGTCCGACGGATGCGGCTCTGGCGATTCGGAGGGGTGCGCGCCGGCGCTCGACGTCGACGACTGCGGCCTCTTCGGCTGCGTCGAGGCCGGCGTCGACGACTCCGGGACGATCGAGATCGGGCCGCGCGACACGTCACCTCCCGGTCCGTGCGAGAAGGCGCTCTCGATCGAGTTCTCGTGCATCGGGCCGAAGGCGCGCGTCGGCAGCAGCGTCTGCACCGATGCCGCTCTGCTCGCGGTGCTCGAGTGCCTCGACCCCGAAGGGAGCATGACCACGTGCGAGAAGGCGCGTCAGGACTACTTCGACTGCGCGCGCTGCGTCCTCGGCGACAAGGACGTCCTCGGCAACCCGATCGGCTGGAGCGAGGGAACCGGCGTTGCGACGGCCGCGTGTCTCCGCGCCATCGACCCGACCGCGCCGTGCGCGAAGGGCACGCAGTGCGCGAACGAGTGCGTCGCGAGCGTGTGCGGGACGTGCGACCGCTCAGGTGACGATTCCGAGTACGAGCGCTGCCGTGCACGGGTGACCGGCGGCGCGTTCGATCCGGACGCTGGCCATGCGCCATCGGACGCGACCGTCTCGAGCGATGCGAGCGACGCGAGCGACGCGAGCGATGCGAGCGATGCCGATGCGAGCGACGCGACCCTCTCGATGGACGCGGGGGATGCGACGGACGGGAGCGACGTGCAGGACGAGGTTGCGAGCGACGCCGCGCCGCCGCCGCCGGGGGCGATCTGCTGGGCGGTCGGGGCGAAGGAGGTCGCTGCGTGCGTGTCGGATCCGCGCTTCCGCCACTGCTACGTCCACGGAAAAGAGGACCTGCTGCCGTTCTTCCGCGGTGCGTGTCGCGATTCGGCGAGCTGGAAGCGCGCGACGATCCCCGACACCACGCTCGACGCCGGACCCGACACCACGCTCGACGTGGGGCAGGACGTGGGCGGTGACGTCGGGGGCGACTGAGCGCCCCCGCTCTGACTCAATCGTCGTCGTCGTCCGCCCGCTTCGGCCGACCTTTCATCTTGTGCCACTCCACCCGAGCGGTCCACGACTCGCGCCGCAACTGGAGACGTGCTCGTGTCGACAGGTACGCATGTCCCGCCCGAGCACCTTCACGAACCTGGCCAGTCTGACGTTCCCGCTCCTCGCGTGCGCCGCGATGGCCGGCTGCTACCGCGATCTCGACCTCGCGATCTGCAGGAAGAACCCGTCCGACCCGGTGTGCTTCGCGGACACCAGCACGTCGGACACGATGACGGACGGGGTCGCGTCGGAGACGTCGGCAGGGGACTCGGTCGTGCCCACCGACGTGTCCGACTCGTCGATCGTCGACACTGGCGCAGCAGATGCGAGCGTGGAGGTGCTCGATGCGACCGCGATCGACAGCACCAACGACGTCATTGATTCCTACCCGCCAGACATCGATGACGCGAGCGCGCACGACACCATCGATGCCGCGGACGCGGCGCCTCGTTGCGACGACGCGGGCGCAGCGACGCAGCCGTGCGGCAAGTGCGGAACGCAGACCCGCGCGTGCATCGGCGCGGGCGTTTGGTCCCCGTGGGGCACGTGCACCTCGGAGGGTGCGTGCGCGCCGGGCGAGATTGTCGAAGTCGCCGGTACGTGCCCGGGAGCCTTGGAGAAGAGATTCAGGACCTGCAACGACAGCTGTTCTTGGGGGGCCGAAGCGTGTCGCCTCCAACCCGGGTGGACCCCGATCGCTACGCCACAATTTACGGCGCGGCGCACGCCTGTGGTCTGGACGGGAGCCGAGCTGCTCGTGTTCGGCGGCACTGCGGGGCTCAGTGGTGCAGCGCTTGGCGATGGCAAGGCTTACTCGCTCGCGACGAACACGTGGACGGCCATGGCCTCCGCCAATCCACGTTCTCATCATGTCGCGGTATGGACGGGCACGCGGCTTCTGGCGTGGGGCGGGCAGACGCAAGGCGGCGAGCCCGTGGGAGAAGTTTACGACCGTGCATCGGATAGTTGGACCCCGATGGCGTCAGCTCCTATCACCACTCGGCTCTCACATGCGGCAGTGTGGAGCACGACCACGAACCAGATGATCGTCTGGGGAGGTTACTGGTCTGACGATCTGGCTGATGGCGCAGCCTACGACCCGAGTACGAATGAGTGGACGCCGCTCCCGACATCGCCGCTCGCTGGTCGCTCGCAGCACGCCATGGTCTGGACCGGAACCGAGGTTCTCGTGTGGGGCGGCATGCGCGGTGGCGCGAACCTCGCGGACGGCGCGCTCTACAATCCCACGACGAAGACGTGGCGCGCTCTTCCCGCATCCCCGCTTACCGGACGATTCCAGACAACGGCGGTCTTGGTCGATGGTGGGGCACTGCTTTTCGGCGGCATTCGGGTCGCCGATCCGCTGCCTGTGGCTCTCTCGGACGGTGCGAATCTAACCACCGGGTCGAGTCCCGTATGGACGCCGCTGCCACTGCTCCCCGGCGCGTTCGTACCGCGCGGGCATGCGGCGTGGTGCCGCACGGGAACCGGCTTCCTCCTGTTTTCTGGCCGACGGATGACTGCTACGGACGAATCGTTTGCCACCGATGGCTGGGCGTACGACGTCTCCACCGGCAACTGGAGCGCGTTGCCCTCCGCGGCTGCTCCTTCGCCTCGCATTTTCGGGCAAGCGACCTGGACGGGGAAGGCGGCAATCGTGTGGGGCGGACTCGGGCCAGCGGGCGGGGACGCGGGCGGCGAGGAAGCACTCGTGAGTGGCGCAGTCTACTCGCCGTAAGCCTGTCTGTTGCGGACGAACCACTCCGAATCGAAAGCACCGCCCCGAGCCGAGTCGTAGTTCTCGACGTGAGCTGCGGAAGCTCCCGGGGATCGGCGCCCTCGGAGCACGCGCCCTCGCTACAGCATGACGTTCACCGTGTGACGTCACTTCGCCAGCGTGAAGTTCGACGTCGTCGAGGCATTGACGTTCACGGTGACCGTCTGCGTCGAGGTCTTGTAGCCGGGCGCGCTCACGGTGACGTTCCACGTGCCTACCGGAATCTTGGACGGGAACGCATAAGATCCGGTAGTCAGGGTCGTCACATCGGGCGCTTCCAACGCGAAGAGACCGTCGTTGATCGTCACCGTGGCGTTGGGCACGGGAATGCTGCCGCCCGCGTCGCCGCCCATCGTCGTCACGGTTCCGCCGACCGATCCGACCCCCGGGTCGGCGCCGAGCAGGACCCGATAGTGGCCGGCCTTCTTCGTGAGGTAGCCGCGCTTGTCGACCGCGACGACGTGGAACGCCCAGACACCATCCGTCACGTTGGGCCGAATCATGTTCTTCTGCGCGATGGAGATCAGGCTGTCGCTCTTCGTCGGTACCGTTCGACCGTTGTGATCGAAGACCCAGTAATACCCGGCGTAGTTCGAATCCGCGACGGTCTGCGTCCACGCGAAGTTCGGCGACTTGTTCGCGTTCCACGCGATCTGAGTGTGCCCGCTCGCAGAAGTGACCACCGGAGGTGCGGTGTTGACCTGGATGCGGAACGTGTTCTCCACCGTACCTGCCGCTGACATCGCATTGATCGGTGCGATGTGGAAGTAGAAGCTCGCCTGGCTGTTATCGGGCAGCACGCTTGGCGTGAGCGGACGCGGGAAGGAGTACAGCTCGCTGATCTCGTAGATGGACGTAGCCGTCGGAACCTTCGAGACAATCTTGTCGAGATGCAGATAGTACGCTTGCACGGACTGGAACGGCTTGTTCCACGTCAACGCGATACTCGCGAAGTCGTCGTTGTAAATGAGGCTGGAGTCGGGGTGCGTCGTAGACGTGATTCGCAGAGGCGGCAGCAACCCCGCGGTTCGCTGTCCGGTCACGGTACCGGTGATCGCCTTCGTCGCGCCGTGCAGGAGCTTCACGCGCCCGTCGCCGCCTTTGCTCCCGTTGTTCGTGCTACTGGGCCCGACCCCGCCCGCGCCGCCCTCGACCGTAATCACGCCGGACATCGTCAGGGAGTTCGCCGCGACGAGAACGCCGCCGCCCGAGCCGCCGCCGGCGGAGCTGTACTGGCTTGCCCCGCTGTTCGCGTTGGCGCCGCTTGCGCCTTGGACGCTGACGTTCCCGGCGATGTTGATGGTGTCAGCAATCAGACGCAGAACACCGCCGCCAAGTCCGCCCGGTGCGGCGGGCGTGCCGTTGTAGCCGTTGCCGCCAGCAGAACCCGGGCCGACGATCGAATCGGTCGCGCCGCCGCTTTGATACGTCCCACCACTACCGCCACGGTAGCTGCAACACGGGCTGCTCAGGTAATAGCCGTCAGCACCCTTGGAGCCTGCGGTACCCGTCGGCGTGATGGTGACGTTTCCGCCGGCCTCCACGGTGATCGACTGAGCGCGGATCGTCAGGTTGCCGCTCGTGGACTTGAGGTTTCCCCCGTTGACGATCACGACGGCACCGGCGACGACGATCTCCCCGTCGAAGCTCTGGGTGGTCGACGCATCAATCGTGAGCGTCGCGAGGGCGCATTTTCCGGTCTGATCATCGCAGAAGCTGGTGCACGTATCCGGCGTCTCCCACGCCGTCCCGCCGGCATTGCACGTCTCGCTCTTTCCAAGGTTGCAGCGCTTCGCGCCCGGGGTGCAGGCGCCGGTGCAGAGGCCACCCGCGCAGTCGACGTTGCACGTCGCGCTGTAGAGCCACGAGGTGCCGCTCGAGTTGCAGATCTCGACGGCCTTGCCGTTGCAGCGATACGTGCCTGCGGTGCAGTTCACGCTCGTGTCGCACGCGCCGGCGGTGCAGCCGAAGGAGCAGGCGCTCGTCTCGAGCCACGCACCTGTCGTGCAGGTGTCGATGTTGCCGGTCGCGCCGCACCGCGTGTTCCCGTTGGTGCAGGGGACGCAGTTGCCCGCGCTGCACGACAGACCGCCGGTGCACGCGAC
>JBKJQC010001115.1:0-7925 GCA_046593995.1 Polyangiales bacterium | reverse complement strand
GTCTCACCCACGTGCCCTCGAGAATCGTGCTCGCCGATTTAGAGCGACCGCTCGAGGAACAGCGAGATCTCGCCGACCCGACGAGAGAGCGAGCACGCAGCACGAGCATGGCTCAATCGAGAGAGCCGTTCACGACGATCGTCAGGGTGTCCGTCGCGCGCGCGCCATCGGGGTCGAACAGCGTCACGGTGACCTTGATCGGGTGTCCTTGCAGCTCGGCGAGCGTGACACCCCCCGCGTTGTCGAGCTGCATGCGCAGCCCCGCCCGCGTGCAGAAGCCCCCTTCGTCGCGGTCGAAGTCGTAGATCAACCGGCTGTGGTTCACGAGGATCGGCTTCGCCGGATCCTTCACGTCCTCCATGTCGATCGTGATGATGGTCCCCTGCATGCGCAGCCCGCGCATGCGGAGCGCGATCCACACGTGGTGCCCCCCTTGCGGACCTTTCTCCCAGCCGAGGACGGTGAGGTCGTCGACGAAGCGGAAGAAGGTCTGCCCTTCGCCAACGGTGACGATCGCGTCGCCGCCGGCGGCGAGTGACGACTTGCACGGGTCGGGCACGAACGGGGTCGTCGCATCCGCGCCGGTGCCCGCATCGTTGCGCACGTTCGGGCCCGCGCTCGGAGCGCACGCGCTCACGAGAGAGAGCCCGAGCAGGCACCCGGTCAGAAGCAGTAGCGGGCGTGATCTTCTTCCCACGGATAGAAATAGGCGAAGAGGTTGCAGTGCTCGTTCGTCTCGACGCGCGGGCCGAAGACGATCGTCTGGTCGGTGTCGTTCTCGAACTCGCAGGTGTACTCCAGACCGCCGTTGGCTTCGAGGTGGATGGGCGTGTCGAGGGCCACGAACGGCGGCTCGTCCCACGACTGCGACGCGTAGAACGGCGTCGCGTCCGGCTCGCGCATGTCCTTGCGGCACGCGGAGACGGTGAAGCGCTTGCCCCGGCTGTGGAAATGCCCCGTGGCGGCGATCACGTTCACCGGGTGCGGCACCGAGCAGCCCGTCGTGAACGACGCGCTCTTCTTCGCCGGGATGTTGATCTGCATGTTGTTCGCGAACATCGTCCCGACGTGCGCCGTGATCTTCGAGCGGTCGGGCGCGGTGTGGAGGTTGACCCAGACCTCGCCGAGCTCACCCTTCTGCGTCGATGCGTTCACGTAGTGCGTCTGCAGGATCAGCTGGGTCTTCCCCTTCAGCTTGAAACCGACCCCGTCGGGCAGCTTCCAGTCGAGCGCCTCGTTCTGCGAGGCGATGATCAGATCGACGCCCGTGGGGTTCTGCGGCGACGTGAAGTCCATCGGCGTGAAGCACTCGGCGTCGTGGTCCGGATAGTCCTTCGTCGTGCGGAAGAGGTTCATGTGATGCGAACCCTTCCGGTACGAGACCTCGAAGCGCGTCACGTCGACGTCGACGTCGCTCGGGAGCTTCAAGTAGTAGCAATGCTGCGTCTCGCTCCCTTGCGCGACGGGGAACGGCGCGATCTTCAGCTGCATGCCGTGCGCCGGCGCCGGGAGGCCGGGTGAGGGCGTCGGCGTGTCGGGCGAGCTTCCGCACGCCGTGAGGCCGGAGAACGGCGCGCACACGACGAAGGCGGCGAGGACGGTGACGATGCGTGAGGACTTGGACATGAAGGAATTCTCTCGGGAGCTGCCCGCAACTCAGCAACGGATGGACCCGCTGTCACTCCCGCCAAAACCGGTGATCGCGCCGGAGCATCGAACCGAGTAACGAGCGGTCTGTGCCGCCGTGCGCCAGAGCGGCCTGTTGTAGACTACTCCCGCCCCTGCTCCCGCGCCATGCGATGAATCGCGAGCGCCCCCGACGCGTCGCACGGAGAACCAAGATGACTCGCCGCCTCCTCGCACTCCCGCTCGTCGCCGTCGCGATCCTCGCCAGCTCATTCCCCGGGACCGCTCCCGCCGCTCCCGAAGAGGCCGCCGCCGGCTCCGGGACGGACTGTGCCGTGAAGGGCAAGGGGATCGTCGAGAAGGGCGTCTACATCTACTCCGCGAAGGAGGGCGGCACAGCGATCGCCGGCTTCGCGACGCAGGAGGTGAACCTCGAGATCTCCGACATCCCCGCGGATCCTTCGTCCGGGCGCGCGAAGGTCAAGACAGGGAAGGGCTCCGGCACGCTCCGCATCGACGGGTGGATCGACGCGACGAAGATCCCGCTCAGCGCCCGCGGTGACGTCGCCGTCGTCCCGAGCCACGTCTGGATCGGACGCGGCGAGCAGGTGAAGCTGAAGAGCGCCTCGCCGGGGAAGCTCACGGTGGAGACGACCATCACGGCGACCCAACAGAAGCTGAAGGCAAAAGCCGGTTGCAGCGAATTCGCCGTCGGACGCGTCAAGACCGACGAGTTCCAGATCCCGAGCGGTACGAAGAAGTTCGTCCTGAAGAAGACGTCGGTCGATCTCTACGACGACCCGAGCGGCAGCAATGTGTTCACGCTCGAAGTCCCGTCTGCCGAGAGCGGCGTCCTCCTCTATTCGAGCGAGGCGAAGGGCGGCTTCATCCGCGTGCAGCACGGCGGCGCGATCGTGATCGATGCGTGGGCGAAGTCGGGGGATCTGAAGCTCTTCCCCAAGGGCGAGATGCTCGACTCCCTCGGCTCCGGCAGCATGGTCTCGATCTCGCCCGCCAAGCTCAAGGTCGACGGCACGACGAAAGAAGTGAAGGTCTCGAAGGACGTCCCGCTGCGCCTCTCCGCCAACGAAGCGGTGAAGCCGATCGGCGTCGTCGAAGACGGCGCCGATCTGATCGTCGTCGACAGCGTCGGCGAGTGGTCCCGCGTCTTCCCGAAGACCCTCGAGATCATCCCGCCCGATGGGAAGGATTTCTGGGTCAAGACGAAAGACCTCGGCCTCTGAGAGGTCGACGCCGCCGTTTCGGCGTCGCTCGCATTCCGCGCGTCATGCGACGGCGATCCTCGGCTTCGACGAGCATGTGCAGGTGTTTCTGCACGGAAGTGCACGACGCGGAACGCCGCCCGCGCGCGCACCGCCGCGAGGGCGGCGCGGATCGGCGCGAAGCAACGCTGGCTCCGCAAGTTCCACGTCTCGCGCGTGACTCGCAGCGTGATGGTGCGGACGGTGCCGCGAGACGGCGGGCCTTCGCGTATGCAGCATGCGTTCGCTCGTGCGCGAGCCGCGGGGACGCCCCGCACCGACGCGCCGCCCACCCCAGCGCATCGGGAGTCCACACGTGTGGACTCCTCGAAGGGCTACTTGCTACGTCGACGCTGCGGCACTGGTCGACCCGTTCTCGCGTTCGTCGGCGGCACCGCGCAGGGTGCAGCCGTCCTCTACCGCCGGCGGCCGCCGGCGGATCCGCCGCCTCCGCCGCACTCCTCGCGCGCGACAGCGCGGTCTTTTCAGTCGATACCGGCGGCTTCCTGGCAGGCACGCCGTTCGCGCTCGGTGCAGGCGTGTCGGCCTGCGCCCGTAGCCACGAGCCACCTCCTCGCGCCGTCGTCCATCGACGTCATCGACCCGAGGCGACGGTGCTGCACGCGCTCGTGCGCGAGCACCTCGCGTCGTTCGTGCGCCACGCGGAGGAGCACTACGCGCGTCCATTACCTCTCTATGTACGACGCGCGTTCGAGCATTACCTGCGGTGCGGCCTCCCCGAGCACGGCTTCCTCCGCCTGCGCTGCGACGACTGCGGTCACGATCGAGTCGTCGCCTTTTCTTGCAAGGCGCGCGGCACGTGCCCTTCGTGCGCCGGTCGCACGATGGCCAACTGCGCCGCCCACCTCGTCGATCGCGTGCTGCCCAATGTGCCGATCCGCCAGTGGGTGCTCTCGCTCCCGTTCAACCTACGTGCGCTCGCGGCGAAGCACCCCGCGCTGGTGAGCGCGATCGATCGCATCCTGTTCCGCGAGGTGGCGCGCTGGATGCAGCGGAGCGCCGGGCCGCGGAAGGGCCGCGCCGGCTCGGTCACCTTCGTGCAACGCTTCGGCGGTTCGCTGAACCTGCACGTGCACCTCCACGTCCTCTTCCTCGATGGCCTGTTCACGCGAAACGCCCACGAGCCACCCGTCTTCCACCGCGCGCTCGCCCCCACACGCAGCGATCTCCTCGAAGTCCTCGGCCGTGTCCGCGGGGCAGTCCAGCGATGGATCGAGGCGCATGGTCTCGCGCTGAACCGCGCACGCGCCGACGCGCAGACGGACGGCGAGAACGAGACCGACGCGCTCGACGCCTGCGCGGACGCCGCGATCCAACGCGGCCTCTTCGACAACCTCCCCAGTGTCAGGACCGCTGCCCCCGGCGCCCAGGGGACGGACCACGGGACCGAGCCGCCGGCCGGAGTCGGCCGCGGCTCCGTAGCCATCGACGGGTTCAACCTGCACGCGGCGGTCCGCGTCGGCGCCGACGACGACGTCAGCCGCGAACGCCTCGCGCGCTACTGCGCGAGACCGCCCTTCGCCCTCGAGCGCCTCTCCACGCTCGCCGACGGCCGAGTCGCCTATCGCATCAAGCAGCCGCGCAAGACGGGAACGCATCGGATCCTATCTCCGATCGAGCTGCTCGGGCGCATCGCCGCCCTCATCTCCGCACCGATCCCGCCGTTCTGGCCTCGGCCGAAGACGAGCACGCCCCCCGGAATCGCGATCATCCCCTGGCCGTAGAGATCGCCGTCCGTCGTGACCGACCAGCGCTCGACCGCTGCGATGCTGGGGAGCGCCGCAGCTCTCGATACACATGGCGCTGGCGGCACGGGCGGCGGCGGGTCGGCCAAGCACCCGGTCGCGAACACGAACGCCGAAAGAAACGCCCTCCCGAGGCCGCGAGTCGACGGTTGGCTCACGAATTCCTCCAATCTAGAATCGAACGACGGCGCCGACGGTCACCGACGCGGCGTTGACCGTATGGAAGGTCGTGTGGAGGCCATCGACCCGGCCGCTGCCCCTCCAGTACTCCACGGCGAGCGTTGCGCCCAAGTGGTCGTCGGCCCAGGCGCGAGCATCGAACGCGCCACCGATCGCCCAGCCCGCGAACCTACGCGTGCCGTCGTCGGACTCCGGCCCTGGGAACGGGTCGCTGATCGGCCACTGGTACCCTGGGATCGGCGTGCGGTACCCGAGCAGCGGACCGACGCGGAGCGCGAGGCCGAGCTCGACGGCGTCGCTCGGCATGATGAACAGCCGCGCGGTGAGCGGAATCCGATGGAGATGAACGACGCCCGGCAGGCGGCCGTACACGTACGCCGCGCCGAGCTCGAGGTGCTTGCAGAACCGGCGACCGTACGCGAGCTCCCCCTCGATCACCGGCGCGTACCAACTGCGCCAGTTGCTGTTCGGCTCGAAGCGGTATTGCCCGTCCGGGGCGCCGCCGATGGCGACGCGGATCCGGTTGTCACCGTCCGCCCGCGCGGATCCGACCGTCAGTAGACCGCATACCAAGACGATGCTTCCGATGGGTATGAGCATCAGGTCTCTCTTGGTCACTTTACGCGCGCTCATCGCTCAGAGCTCGAACGAGTACCGAAAGGTGACCCCGGCATAGAGCTCTTGCGAAGTGCGCGCTTGCGGCGGGCAAGGGGTACGCTCGCGGACGGCGCCAGGCCACGAGTATGCAGCGTTTGGCAGCACGACGCACGACGACGAATGGGTCAGCCAGGAGATTCCGATGAAGGGCCTGATGCCGAAGCCGAATGGATTGCCGATGTCCCACGCGAGCTCGGTATTGAACGCCAAAGCCCCCTCCCAAATCCTGCCTCGGGTTGCGTTCGGCGTTCCTTCGTTGTCATAGGGGTCGACCAGGTCTTCCCGTCTTCCCCGCGACAGCGAGACTCCCCCGCCGATGCGATGACTCGCGCTCACCGGCACCCACGAGCGGGCGCCGACCATGACGTTCAGCCCGCCGGCTGCGTTGCGGCCCGCGCCGACCTCGACCCCGAGGACCTTCGCGTACGTGACGCCCACCGTGGCGCCGACGGTGCCGACGGGTGTGTGGGAGCCGACGAGCGCGCCGAAATCGAGCGTCGTCGCCGCGTCGCTCGTCGCCGGTTGGACCAACAGCGTCGCGGCGCACGCCCCGCAGACGACGGCCTTCATCGAAACAGACCTCAGCAACGGATGTGCCGCGAGGAACTACCGTCGAAGACGCCCTATCACGCGCCTCGTGTCGTCGGCCGACCACAGCGTTCGGCAGCCGCCTGTGGCGCCACCGCACACCGTCGTCCCGAACCTGAGCGTGCAAGGCTTCGCCTGCGCCGCCGGGGGGTAGGCAGTCCAAGCGTCCTCGGTGGATTGCAGGGCCAAAGTTTTCATAACGCTGATACCCCGAAGTTCACGTCGGACGTGTTGGAGAGGCCCCGCACTCAGGGCGCAAGCGGAGGGGCGTCTCTCGTGAGAAGAAGCGCGCCTGACTACGGCGCGCCGACTCTGCGCACGAGCTTGAACGGCTTCCTCTCGCCAGGAACTCCTCCCAGCACGAGGAGGTCGCCGCCGGGCCTCGGGTGCTGCTCGTACGTGAGTCCAGCCTCGAAGCGCCACAGCGGTCTGCCGTCCATCGTCTCGGCGAGCATTCCTTCGCCGGTCGACGTGTAGCGCGTGTCGCCGAAAACCATGCGCGGCTGGTAGTTGGGCGTCGAGACGGCGGTCCTCAGGCGACCATCGGCGAGATCGAAGTGGATCCGAGTGCCGAGGTCGTAGTGGCCGCAGCGCGTGAACCTGCGGTCGCCGACGACGAGCGGGTCGGGGATCCGGCCGTACGCCTCGACGTCTTCGCCAGTCGTGAGCTGGCCCATCCCGGGCGTGAGCTCGACGACCCAGCGCAGCGATCGGTCTTGGTTCATGGCTGCGATGAATGCCTTCTTCGTGCGGCGATCACCAGGCAGCACCCATTCGCCGATGGGCTCGCTGCCGGCGACGAGGATCGTGCCGTCCGCGGCCCGGTACATCGTGGCAGACTGCGGCCGCTCCCAGGACGACGGGCCGGTCGCTCGAACGATGCACTGCGCATCGCGGAAGTGGCCGTCGGAGACGGTGATGCGCGTGATCGCGAAGCACGGCGGCGTCGCGGCAGCGTCGTACCCGAGCCAGACGATGTCGTCGCCATCGCGAGACATGCCCATCGAAGGTAGTCCCGTCACGCTGCTCGCCGGCAGCGTCGACCTCCACAGTTCGCGCAACTCGAAGTCGTAGCGGATGAGCGTGAGATCCTGCCGCAGCACATTGTCGGTGGCGACGAAGCCGCTCTCGTCGCCGAACACTCTGCCCACCATCATCGGAAACGTGCGAATCCAACGCAGGGCGCCATCTTCACCGACCGAGATCGCGATCGGGGTGTACTCCGGGGCGGTGAAACGCTCTCCGCCGATCACGACGTCCCCCGCGTAGGCGAAGAGGATCATCCCGCCCGGCGAGGTTACCATCAGCGGGATCCCGGTGTCTCCCTCCGCGATCAGCGCCCAGCGATCGACGGCGGCGGGGACATCGGCGGGCAGCGGCGCCCGCGTGATGCACTCCGGCGGCGGCTCGGCGGGCGGTGGGTCAGCCAGGCACCCCGATGCGAGGGCGACGGCGGCGAGCGCTGTTGCGCGAGACCTCGTGATCATCTTCCCCCGGTGGAATCTCAGACGTCAGAGACGCATGACGGCGCCGACGGTCAGCACCGCGAAGTTATCGGTCATGACGCGCGTCGAGAGCGCGTCGACGCGGCCGCTGCTCTTCCAGAACTCGAGCGCGAGTGACGCGCCGAGGTGCTCGTCCGCCCACGCACGCACGTCGAACGCACCGCGTGTCGAAGCGCAGGGTGCAGCGCTACATGCTGACGACGCGTACTCCGTGCGATGGGCAACGATGGCGAACGTTCATCACCAACCACGTCACCTGGGCCTGCGACTTCGTCCAGACCTTCGATGCCCTGTTCCGACCGATCTTCATCCTGTTCCTCGTCGACCTCTCGCGCCGCCGC
>JBKJQC010000952.1:0-3125 GCA_046593995.1 Polyangiales bacterium | reverse complement strand
CGAGCGAGTCGGCCATCCCTTCGACCTTCTCGCGCGCGGCCGCCTCCGCCGCCTCCAGGGTCTTCTTCAGACCTGCAGTCTTCGGGAGCGTGGCGACGATGTCGCGCAGCCGCTTGGCGCGTCGCTTCGCCTCTTCCTCGAGGCCTTCGAGCTGCTTCGGATCCTCGGCGGCGCGCAGGTGATCTTCGACCTCGCCGATGGCGCCGCCGTGCTCCTTCGCGAGCTCCTCGAGACCCTTCTGCTGATCGCCGGCGTCGCCTTCGCCTTCGCTCTCTTCGCCGGGCTCTCCGTCGTCCATCGGATCGCCGGGGGAGCTCGGGTTGCTCTTGCCGCCGCCGCCGCCGCCGCCGAACGACGCGAGCGGGTTCTTCAGGCGGAGCGCGAGATCGCGCATCGCCAGCTCGGCCGCGCGCAGATCGTTCGCGGCACGCGCTCGCGCGACGCGCCGCAGATCGGCCTCGACGATCTCGCCGAGATCGCGGCCGAGCTCTCCGAGGACGCGCAGCGATGCGCCCCCTCCGTCGAGCGCTTCGACGTCGACGTCGACCCGGCTCTTCGCCTCGGCCTGCTTCTCGGCGGAGACGCCGTTCAGCTCCTTCAGCCCCTCGGCCCCGTCCTCGGCGACGTCCGCGAGGGTCTTCGCGACGGCGCGCGCGTCGCGACCACCGAGCGCCCGCACGCTCCCGTCGACGCTGAGGAGCACGTTCTCGAGGGCGGTGATCGTCGCGTCGCGCGTGGCTTTCGAAAGCGGCGTCTTCGACTTCGCCTCGGCGTTCAGCGCCTCGCGCGCCTTGCGGAGTCGTCCGCGCATGGCGAAGGCGGAGCGCGGGGAGACGTGCAGACCGTCGTGGCTCTTCGCGAGGAACGCCTCGAGCGACTCTGCCGCGACGTCGAACTTCGCCTGCAGCGCCTCGTGAGCGCTCTGCGGCGTCGAGCCGTCCATCGACAGCGCGACGAGGTCGATCAGCCCCTCGCGTTCCTTGACCATCGCGAGGTATCGCTTGGCCTCCGCGGCGCCGATCAGCGGCGGGATCAGCGTGAGCTCCGCGCTCTTCCCCCATTTCGGGCCGGTGATGGGATCGTTGTCGCGCGCTTCGACACGGATGCGGATCGGCGTGCGCGCCTTCGCCACCACCGGATCGGTCGTCCGCAGCACGTAGCCGCCGCGATCGTGCTTCGGATCGCCGTCGAGCTTGGCGAGGACGCGGCGCTCTTCGCGCGTGCCGACCCGGATCACGAGGTGCACCTCGCGGAGCCCGTGGTCGTCGAACGCGTCGTAGCGGAGCGGCACGCTGCCTTCCGTCTTCGCGATCTCGATCGAGCCCGGCGCGCCCTCGAGGTCGACGCGCGGGGTCTCGTCCTGCAGGGCGAGGAGGTCCCACGAGCCCGGCTCCTCGATGACCACGGCGCCGAAGCGCGCGCGGATGCGCAGCCGCCCGGACACCGCGACCGGCCAGTGGGCGACGATCCCGCCGAGGCCGTCGTCGACGAACGGGATCTCGCGGTGATCGTCCGCGAGGACGAGCGTGCGCCCGCTGCGCTTCGGGATGCCGCGGAACACGAGCTCGGCGCCGCGGTCTGCGATGAAGGCTCCGTAGCCGTGGAACCGCGTCGGGTGCTTCTTGAGGTAGGCGGGCGGATGCGTCGTCATCTCGACCTCGTCGACCCACGTCAGGGGCAGCGGCGCGACCCCCTTCTGCGCGAGGCCGACGTCGACGCCTTCGATGAAGCGCACCGGGGCGATGGCGAGCACCATCGACGCGATCGCGAAGAGCGAGAGCGCGACGAGCCGCGCGCGGTGGGCGAAGCGGTCACCGGTCGGCGCGAGGCCCGCGACATCGAGCTTTCCGAGGGCACGCACGGCGTGGAGGCGCGCGAGCGAGGGGGAGACGCCTTCGTGATCGTCCGATCGCTGGATGCGTTCGGCGAGCGACGCATGCTCGAGCGCGCGGCCGACCTCGACGCGGCCGAGCGCGAACGACGCGGCGCGGAGCACGCTCCTCGCATCGCGCGCACGGCGCCGGAGCACGAGGCCGACGATCGGAGGCACGAGGACGACGAGCGCGACGAGGACGGCTGCCGTGATGCGCGCTGCCGGCGTGCCGAGCCGCGCGACGTGCGCGCCGGCGACCAAGGCCCCTGAGACCAGAGCGAGCGCGATGCGATGGCGCTCGGCGATCGGGGGACCGAAGAGGTCGGACCGCACCCGGTCCGCGACGGAGTCGAGGGTCTGGGAAGAAGACGCGCGCCCGCTCACGGAAGCGGGCGCGTCGGATCCGCGCACGCGGAGCGGGCGGTCCTCGCGACGCGGCTCGGCCGACACGACGTCCACAGTAGTCACGGAGCGGCGGCCGGTCGAGAGCCGCTACCCCTCACGCCTGAGCGATTGTCGCGATCCCATTGCCGCGCACCGTGGGTGCAAGGCATCCTGCCTCTGCCATGGCCCTTCGCCCGCTGACGCTGTTGCTCGCCTCCCTCCTCGTGATGCCGGCCGCCGCTTGTGGAGGGGCAGGGCGGTGGGGCCACGCGCGCACGTACACGCCCTCGAGCGACGAGAAATCCGCGATCGCAGGCGCGAAGGAGCTCGACATCCCGATGGCGAACCTCAAACCCGAGCAGTGGCGCGCGCAGAAGGTGACCTTCTTCATGGTCGTCGACGAGCGCCGCGCCGGCCCGGGCGGCGCGGCGTACCTCAGCGGCAAGCAACACACGCTCAACGAGATCAACGGCTGCGAGAACAAGTTCGACGAGGACTCCTGCCGCGTGACGATCAAGCCGACGGGGCACGAGCGCGTCCACGCCATCGTCCGCCTGCAGCCCGACGACGACGTGGGTCAGCTCCGCGTCGGCACCGGCTCGCTCGTGCGCGTCGTCGGCCAGCTCTCCGACACGATGGATCCCGACGACGGCAAGCTCGTCGTACAGGGCACCTGGTATCGGCAGTGGCCCATCGGGTACTACGCGAAAGAGGGCGATCTCAAGCAGGTCAGGAGACACTTCTCGCCCGTGCACGTGCCCGTGAACGTGAGACGTGAACGGATCTCTTCACTGCTTGAGATCGCCCTCTTTCGCGTAGTACCCGATGGGCCACTGCCGATACCAGGTGCCCTGTACGACGAGCTTGC
>JBKJQC010000802.1:0-10632 GCA_046593995.1 Polyangiales bacterium | reverse complement strand
TCGCCGCGGCTCTGTCGCGCGTTCTTCGAGCACTTCGCCGCATCCGGTCTGCGCCCGACCGCGATGGTCCCGATGTACGGGCTCGCCGAGGCCACGCTCGGGGTGGCGATTCCTCCGCTCGGTGAGGGCGTGCGCACGCGCATCGTCTCCCGCGGGCCGCTCGAGCGCGAGGGACGCGTCGAGCTGGTGGACGCGTTCGTCGATCCCTCACAGCACCTCGAGCTCGTCGACGTCGGCGCGCCGTTGCCCGGCATCGCGCTGCGCATCGTCGACGACGACCGAAGTGAGCTCCCAGCCTTGACCGTCGGGAGCATCGAGGTCTCCGGACCGAACATCACGCGGGGGTTCTTCGGCGCTGCTCGTATCGGCGAGTGGCTCCGCACGGGTGATCTCGGTTTCCTGGTGGACGGACGCCTCTGTGTCACGGGCCGCACGAAGGACGTGATCATCATCCGCGGCCGGAAGCTCTTCGCGCACGACGTCGAGGCCATCGCCGAGTCGGTTCCCGGAGTTCGCGCGGGCAAGGCGTGCGCGTGCGGGTTCTACGACGCCGCTGCCGGCGAGGAGCGCGCGATCCTGTTCCTCGGCACGACCGACGATGAGGTGGTCGACACGGTCACCCGCAAGATCCGAAGCGTCCTCGGCATCGAGCTCGAGCGCGTGGTGCGCCTCGCCGCCGACGCGTTCCCCAAGACCACCAGCGGCAAGCTCCAGCGCTTCAAGCTGCGCGACGCGTACCTCGCGGGCGAGCTCACCCCGCGCGGCGAGCGCGCACGATCGCGCGACGTCGCGATCATTGCGATGGCGTGTCGCTTCCCCGATGCGTCGACCCCCGAAGCCTTCTTCGACGCGCTCTGTCGCGGACACGACGCCGTGCGCGAGGTCCCCGGAGACCGTTGGGACAAGGATGCGTATTACCCCTCGCGAACACCCTCGAAATGGGGCGCGTTCCTCGACGACGTCTCCACGTTCGACGCCGCGTTCTTCGGCATCGACGACGCCGAGGCGGCGGTGCTCGATCCGCAGCACCGCCTGCTCCTCGAGATCTCCTACGAAGCCCTCGAGCGGGCGGGGTATCGCCGGGGCGGGCGCGTCGGCGTGTTCGTCGGAGCTGGCAGCAGCGAATACGGCGATCGCATCGTCGATCGCGCGCTCGGCGGTGCCGACGTGCACCCCTCCAGCGCCGTCGGGAACCTACGCAACCTCATCGCCGCGCGCGTCGCGCACATGCTCGATCTGCGCGGGCCTGCGCTCGTCGTCGACACCGCGTGCTCGTCGTCGCTGGTCGCGCTCCACCTCGCGCGCGAGGCGCTGATCCGCGGCGATTGCGACGCCGCATTGGTCGGTGGCGTCAGCCTCAACCTCACCGTCGCAACCTACCTGTTGCTCGGTCGCGCCGGCGCTCTCTCGTCGCGAGGGCGCTGTCACGCGTTCTCCGAGGACGCCGACGGCTTCGTGCCTGGAGAGGGCGCCGGCGTCGTGATGATCAAGCGGCTCGCCGACGCCGAGCGCGACGGCGATCCGATCCTGGCGATCGTCCGTGGCACCGCGATCAACAACGACGGGCGCTCGATCTCCCCGATGGCTCCGAGCGTCGACGGTCAGCAAGCGGTCATCGAGGCGGCCTGGCGTGACGCAGAGCTCGATCCCACGACGGCGAGCTACGTCGAGGCCCATGGCACCGGCACCGCCATCGGCGATCCCATCGAGGCCCGCTCCATCGCGAAGGTGATGCGCAGCCCCGTCCTCCTCGGCTCGGCGAAGACCAACGTCGGCCACCTGCTCGCCGCGTCGGGAATGGTCAGCCTCATCAAGGTGGTCTCCGCGCTACAAAACAAGCGCATTCCACCGTCGCTCCACTGCGACAAGCCACGCAGTGATCTCGAGTCGCTGCGCGTCGTCCGTGAGCTCACCGAGTGGAGCGGCGACACGCGGCGTGCCGGCATCGACGCGTTTGGATTCGGCGGAACGAACGCGCACGCCGTCGTCGAGGAGGCGCCGACCCGTGTGACGGAAGCCCGCGAGCGGCCCTTCGAGTTGGTGGTCTGCTCCGCGGCCGACGAGCCGGCGCTGCAGCGTCGCCTCGCAGCGCTTGCGGTCGACGCGCCGCTGTCGGACATCGCCGCGGACGCTGCCTCGCGCGAGCCCCTCGCACACCGCGCCGCCATCGTTGCATCGACGACCGCCGAATTGACCAAGCCACCGCGCATCGCTGCGGTGTCGCCGCGCCGGGCGCCCCGCGTCGTCTTCGTGTTCGCCGGACAGGGCGCGCAGTACGCCGGGCAGGGCCGCGTGCTCTTCGAGTCATGGCCGTCCTTCCGCGAGCAGTTCGAGCGGACCGCCGCGATCGTCCGTGGCTACGATGGTCCCGATCCCATTGCCGCTTGTTTTTCCGGCCGAGATGAGGACCTGCGCGAAACGCGCGTCGCCCAGCCGCTCCTCTGCGCGTTCGAGATCGCCCTCGCGCGTACGCTGATGGCGCTCGGCGTGACGCCCTCCTCCGTGGTGGGCCACAGCGTCGGCGAGCTCGCGGCCGCCGCCATCGCGGGGGTCATCAGCGACGAGACCGCGCTGCGCATCGCCACGGTCCGTGGTCGAGTGATGGACACGCTGAGAGATCGCGGACGGATGGCCGCCGTGTTCGCGCCGATGGACGTCGTCGAAACACACGTTTCAGCCCATGCAGATGCGAGCATCGCGGCGGTCAACGCGCGGCATCAGGTCGTCATCGCCGGAGCCGACGCCGCGATCGACTCGATCGTCACGGCTCTCGAACAGGACGGCTTCACGTCGACGCGACTGAACGTGTCGCACGCGTTCCACTCACCGCTGATGCGACCACTCCGCGAGGCGCTGGCCGAGGCAATCGGCATGGTCCCGAAGGGACGCGCGACGACGCCGATGATCTCGACCGTCACCGGCGAGACGGTGGAGACCCTCGACGCCGGCTATTGGGTCGAGCACGCGGAGAAACCCGTGCTCTTCGCCGCAGCGGTGGAGCGGCTGCGCGCGAACGACATCTTCCTCGAGATCGGTCCGGGCGCGACGCTGGCTGCACCGCTGCGCGTGATCCTCGAGGAGCGCGTGGTGGTCTCGGCATTGCGCAAGGGGGACGACGATCGTCACGCCCTCCTCGTCGCGCTCGGACAGCTGTGGGTCCGCGGCGTTCCCGTCGACGTCCGCGCGCTCGCCCCGCCTCGCCGCCGCGCGGTGCTACCTACGTATCCGTTCGCGCGTACGCGCCACTGGCTCGACGTCGAGCCGACGGTTACCGCGATCGCCGCTCCGTTGCTCGGGCGACGCACCTCGATGACCATCGACAGCGCTTGCTACGAAGCACGCTTCGATCGTCGATCGCCGCTCGTTGCGGATCACGTCGTGCTCGGCGTGAACCTCCTCCCCGCGGCGGCGTGTTGGGAGCTCGCGCTCGAGGCCGCGCGCGACGCGCTCGGTCGGATGCCCGGCGGTTTGTCGGCCTCGACATTCCATCGCCCGCTCGACGTGCAGGACGACGCGCGAACCGTCACCGTGTCGATCGAACGCCGAGGTACGCTGCACTGGACGATTCGCGACGGCGACGGCGTCCTCGGTGAGGGCACGGTGCTGGAGCGTGCCGAGCCCCCCGCGCGCACCGATCTCGCGGCGATTCGCGCGCGCTGCGTCGAGCCCTTCGACCCGAAGGAGCTCTATCGCCGCCTCTCCGAGCACGGAATGCATCATGGCCCGCACTTTCAGCGGATCGAGGAGCTCTCGATCGGCCGTGGCGAGGTTCTCGCGCGGATGTCGGGCATCAGCTCCGAGGCGACGGTGCTCGATCCGGCGCTCGGGGACGCTGCCGTGCAGGGCATCGCTGCGTTGCTGATGCAGGGAAGCCTCGGTCGCGATGTCTTGTACATCCCGTTCGCCGTCGACCGTGTCTCGATCGTGACGTCCGTTCGCGGCGACTGCTACGCGCACTTGACGCTGCTCTCCGAGGAGGACGAGGTCCTTCGCTGCGACGCGACCATCTGCGACGGGACCGGCGTCGTCCTGGCACGAATCGCCGGGCTCTCCTTGAAGCGCGCGCGAACCCTGCCCATCGCGGATCGGCGGCTCGATCGCTGGATGCACACGGTCGGCCTCGAGGTGGTCCAGCGCCGCGAGCGCCCGTTGCGCGCAGCTGTGTCGAGGGTCGCGATCCTCGGCGGCGAGCATCATGACCTCTCCGAGAAGCTGCGCGCGCGCGGGGTCGAGGTGAGCCCCTCGAGCGACTTCGTGATCGACCTTCGCGGCGTCGATGAGGTCCCCGCGATCCCGCACGCTCTCCTTGCGGCGCGACCGGGCCTCATCGTCACGCGCGGGACAGATCCCGCCCACGCGGCGTGGCATGCGTTCTCCCGCGCGCTTGCAGAGGAGCGGCGGGACGTGCGCGCGATCGAGGTGCGCCGCGGCGATCTCGTCGCGCAGCTGGTCGACGAGCTCTCCTGCGATGGGCCGAGCACCGTCGTGTTGGACGAGGGCCGTCGGCTCGAGCCGGTGCTTCGTCCGATCGCCGTGTCGTCGGTCCCCGGCCGCCCTCCGTACCGCGAGGGCGCGACCTACGTCATCACCGGCGGCGGAAGCGGGATCGGCTTGGCCATCGCGCGCGATCTGCGGCGCCGCTTCCGCGCCCGCGTCGTCGTTCTCGGGCGAAGAAGTGCGCCACCGGACCTCGACGCGATCTACCGCCGCATCGACGTCTCGGATGCCGAAGCAGTGAGGCGCACGCTCGACGAAATCGGTCCGCTCTCCGAGATCGACGGCATCTTCCACGCGGCGGGAGTCATGCTTCCAGGTCTCGCACGCGACAAGACGCCCAGCGATCTCGACGCAACATTCGCTGGCAAGGTTCGCGGCGCCGAGGCTCTCCTCGCTGCGGCACCCAACGTTCGTTTCCTCGCGCTCTTCTCCTCGGTTTCTGCCGCGCTCCCCCGGTTTGCCGGCGGGCTCTCGGACTACGCTGCGGCCAACGCGGCGCTCGACGCGATCGCGGAGCGCGTCGGGGCACCGGTGATCTCGATCGCGTGGGGAGCCTGGGGCGAGACGGGAATGGGCGCGAGCGACGAGCACCGCGCGCTGGCTGCCCGCGTGGGTCTCCGTCCGATCAGCACCGAGGACGGCCTGCGCGCATGTGAGCGCGCGATCGGCTCTGGGTTGTCGCGCGTCGTCGTCCTCGATGAGGTGAGAGCCACCGCGGCCGCGGACGTCACAGAGCCCCCGGTTGTGGTCGATGGGGATCTCCTCGACGTGGTCCGTGCCCTGGTCGCACGTGCCACGCGCATGCAGCCGGCAGACATCGGCCTCGACGAGAGCTTGCTCTCGCTCGGCCTCGAGTCCCTCGCCGCAGTCGAGATCGTCAAGACGCTGGAAACCAAGCTCGGTCGTCGCCTGCCGACGACGCTGCTCTTCGAGCACCCCACGCTGCGACGCGCCGTCGCGGCCATGCAGAGCGTTGCCCCGGTGCGGACCGCCGCTCCGGCCAGCGACACGACGCTCTCGCCGACGCAGCGAGCGATCCTCCTCGGCGAGGACCTCGATCCGACGCTCCCGCCCTACTCGTTCCTCCGCGTCACGTTGCCGCGCGCGATCGACCGAGCGACTCTCGAGCGGGCGGCGGAGGCGGTCGTCGCGCGTCATCCCAGCCTTCGTACGGCCATCGTGACGCGCGAGCGGCAGGCGGTTCACGCTACGGCGATGCTCGCGATCGAGGAGGTCGAGGACGATTCGGAGTTCCGCGCGCGCCCGTTCGACCGCAAGCGCCCACCCCTCTTTCGCCTCGGCGTGCGCGATCGCGATCTGTTGTTCTGCGGCCACCACGCGCTCGCCGACGCGTGGAGCCTCGCGATCCTCGCCCGCGATGTCCTCCTGCTCTGCGGCGGTAGGGCATTACCTCCGCTCACCACGACGCCGGGGCAAGTGACCGCCGTTGCACCGCGCGAGGATGATCGCGCGTACTTCCGCGAGCGTCTCCGGGAGCTGCCGCCGCCTTCGCGGTTCCTCGGTGACGCGACGCTCTCCGGTCCCATACACACCGTCGAGACGCGGGTGGATCGCGCAACGACCGAGCGACTCCGGACGCACGCGGCGGCGCTCGGCGTCTCGTTGTTCCATCTGCTCGTCGCCGTACACGTCCGCTTCCTTTCGCAGGAGGGCGCAGCGGATGACGTGCTGCTGAACATCGCCCACGCACGAAGAGATGCGCGGGTGCCCGATGCGGCGCTGGTGATCGGCGGTTTTGCCGACACGCTGCCTCTCCGCCTGTCCAATGCTCCGCTCGCGGTGCTGGCGCCCGCCGCGCGCGACGCCGTGACCGCCGCACTGGCCCACGGAAGCGTCTCCTCCCTCGATCTCGCGCCGCTCCTCACCGGGCGCCGCACTCCGAGCCTGAGCTTCGCGAGCTTCCCGCTCGAACGCGACGTCGATCTCGTGGATTTCGCCGGGAGCACGGCCGGTCCGACCACGGCGCTCGGCGTCGCTGCGTGGGAGATCAACGGCGAGCTGCGCTTCGCCTGGAGCGGAGCCTCTTCGGTGCGCTCGCGCGAAGCCCTCGCCACGATGGCCGATCGCCATCGCACGCTCCTCGCAGGAGCGGCTGAAGTCGGCGCTATTGGCAGTATTGGCGGTATTGGCAGTATTGCCGCCGTCCACGAGCGATTCGTGGCACGCGCCGCGGCGGTTCCGCACGGCATCGCGGTGATCGACGGCGATCGTGCGCTGACGTACGGCGCCCTCGAGCGAGCGTCGCGCGCCGTGGCCCGCGCCGTTCGTGGTGCGCGGGTCGTCGGCGTTCGCATCGCTTCCGGTGCCGACGCCGTCATCGCCATCCTCGGCGCGCTCCGTGCCGGCGCCGCGTACCTGCCGCTCGATCCGGCGTTCCCCGAGGCGCGACTCGCGCGCATGCAGGTCGACGCCGATCGAACACTGACCGCCGATGACGTTCGTCGCATCGTCGAGTGCGACGACGGCGCCGCTCTCGAGGCGAAAGCGATCTCTGCGACGACGCCCGCCTACGTGCTGTTCACCTCCGGCTCCAGCGGCGAGCCCAAGCGGGTCACGGTCTCTCACGGCGGTCTGGCGAAGTTCCTCGACGCGACCCAGCGCTGCTTCGAGCTCCGCGCCGACGATCGCTGCGTGCAGACCGCTTCTCTCTGCTTCGACGCCTCGGTGCGCCAGCTGTTTGCGCCGCTCTCCGTCGGCGCGACGCTGTTGCCCGCTTCGCCGGACCTCCTCCACGCGCCGGAGGAGCTCGTCGAATGGATGGTCCGCGAACAGATCACGGTGTGGGGTTCGGTACCGTCGCTGTTCGGCCGAATCGTCGCCGCGCTCGAGCGTCATCCGGCTCCGCTCAGTCTTCGCTGGGTGATCCTCGGCGGCGAGCCGCTTCGCGCCGGCCTCGTTCGCCGCTTCTTCGACGTTCACTCGGCGGCGCGCGTCGCCAATGTCTACGGGCCAACGGAGACCACCGTCAACGTCACGTGCGAGATCGTGACCCGCCGACCTGCGGAGGACGCCGTCGACATCCCCATCGGTCGGTCGATCGGCACCGCCGAGGTCGTGCTCGAGGGCAGCGAGATCGTCGTGCGCGGCGACGCCGTGGCACTGGGGCTCGGGGGCGAGTACCGCACCGGCGATCACGCGCGCATCGCGGAGGATGGGACCCTCACCTTCATCGGCCGGAACGATCGTCAGATCAAGCTCCGTGGATACCGCATCGAGCTCGCGGAGATCGAGAGCGCCATCCTCGCGCAATCAGGCGTCACCCGCGCGGTGGCGTCGGTCGAGGGGGAGAGGTTGCGCGCTCATGTCGAGGGGCGCGTCGACGCGGCGGCCATCCGCGCGGCGCTGCAGGCACAGCTGCCGCAGTACATGATTCCGCACGAGATCGTCCTCGCCGATGCACTGCCGAGCACCGCGACCGGCAAGGTCGATCGCGCGCGCTTGATCGACGTTCCACACCAGGACGCACCGCAGGGCGCGCAGGCCGCGATCGCGCGCGCGTTTGCCGAGGCGCTCGGCGTCTCCGACGTGTCGCCGGACGACGACTTCTTCGCGCTCGGGGGGGACTCGATCCTTGCGCTCGACGTGTTCGTGCGGCTGCGTGCGGAGCTTGGTCGGGCGCCGCGCGCTGCGGAGATCTTTCGCCATCGGACGCCACGGGCGCTGGCTCGGGTGTTCGACGAGGGGGACCGCGGGCTCACGCCCCCCACCGGGGCGGGGACGGGACTTCTGTCGCCGGTGCAGGCTGGGTTCTGGATTGCGCAGCGGATGGCCCCGGAGGTGCCCTCGAATTGGTGTGCCTCGATGACGATCGATGGGCCGCTCGATGTGCCGCGGCTCCGCGCCGCCGTCGCCTTGGTGTCGGCGCGTCATCCGATGGTTCGCGCGTCGTTCCACGCCACGCCCGATGGCCCGCGCCAACGCATCGACGATGCGCCGATCGAACTGGAGGTCGTCGAAGGGGACCTGGTCGAGCAGATCACTGCTCGCGAGCGCGCGCACCTCTTCGATCTCTCCCGCGCGCCGCTGGTGAGGCTGACGCTCGTACGCCGCGCGGCAGACGATCATGTGCTCCTCGCGACGGCCCACCACATCATCGGCGATGCGTGGAGCGGCCGGATCTTCGCGCGCGATCTCTTCGCAGCCTACGATGGCGAGATCCTCGCGCCGCTGACCGCGCGCTTCGACGCGAGCCGCACGCGCTCGACGGACATCGCGCACTTTCGCGCAATGTTCGCCGCGCCGTACGAGCCGCCGCTGCTTCGTCGTGCGGCTGTCACCGGGACGGCCACCGGACGCGCGACGCTCCCCGCCGAGCCGATCGTCGCCGCCGCGCGTGCGCGTGGTGTCACCGTGTCGACGTTGCTCCTCGCCGCGTGGGCGCGTCGGCTTCGCGTCATCACCGGACGCACGGACCTCGTGATTGGCGTCGCCACGGCCGGTCGGGAGCCCGCCGTCGCCGGCGTCTTCGGCCCCTTCGCGCACGCCCTGCCAGTGCGCCTCGTCGACGACGACGTCGACGGAGCTCTTCGCGCGACGCTCGCACATGCGGATGCTCCGCTAGGGGAGATCGCTCTGCTCGCACCGCGGATCGCCGGGACGGCAGTGTCGGCCATCGCGCAGCTGTTCTTCACCTTCGTCGATGCGGACGCGCTCCCGGCTGTGCGGGCACGAGACCTGAAGATCACCGCCGGCCGCACCGAACGGCTTCTCATGGAGACCGTGAGCGATCTCGTCCTCGCGGTCTTCAAGCACGATTCCGTCCTCGAGATCCGCATCGACGCCGCCGCATCCGTCGTGACCGAGGCCGAGCTCAACGCTCACGCGCGCGCCCTTGCCGACGACGTGATCCCCACGGACGCCGCATTGATTAGTTATCTACCGACGCCGGCGCACATCTCCGCGATCCTCGGCGTCGACGTCACCCGCGAGCAGATTCGCGCCCTGGCGTTCCCGGAGGGGCGCGCGCGGCGGGTCGATCGTGTGCGCACGCGGCTCGGCACGTCGGCGACAATCCTCATTCCGCGCTTCGCCGACGAGCTCGCACAGCCGGGCCTCGGGGACGCCATCATGCGTGCGGCCCAACTCGCCGCTGATTCCGGCGCGCGCATCGTCTCGCTCGCGGGAATGCTGCCCTCACATACCGCGTATGGCGCTTCGCTGAAGCTGCCGATGCGTATGACCACAGGTCACGCGACCACCGTCGTCGCGGTGGTGCGCACGATTGCCAGCGCCGCAGCTCGCATGAAGCTCGAGCTCTCGAGCGCGTCGGTCGCGTTCCTCGGCGTCGGCTCGATTGGGCAGTCGGCGCTCGAGTTGTTGCTGTCCGTATTGCCGCATCCACGACGCATCACGCTCCTCGACGTCGAGTCGACCCACGAGCGCCTGCGTTCGCTGCGCTTGCCGTTCGCCGGCGAGCTGCGCATCGACGCGCCGGATCGCATCGAGGGTCATCACCTGATCGTCGGCGCGACGAGCGTAGCGAACGTGCTCGATGTGGATCGCCTCGCGCGCGGAACCATCGTCGTCGATGACTCGTTCCCCCCTTGCTTCGATCCGGTCCGCGCGCACGCGCGGACGTCGCGCGGCGAGCTCCTGGTCGTCTCCGGCGGCACGTTGGACTGCGGTCCCATTGTGCGCGATCTCGTCGATCTGCCTGCGGAGCTCGGCGCGCGGATCCGCGCCGCCATCGCGCTGCACGCGCTGCCCGGCTGCCAGCTCGAGCCCTTGCTGCTCGCCGCTGATCCCTCCCTTCCGTCGACGATCGGCCTCGTGCAACCAGCCGTCGCGCGCGCGGTATGGGACGCGACCGAGCGACTCGGGATCGGCGCAGGACCGCTTCGCCTCGGTCAGTGGCTGATCGACGAGCCGACGTTGGACTCGATGATCACCGAGTGAGCCGCGATGAGAGGAGCGCCTCTCCCGCACCCGAGGATCCGCTACGACGTTGCCGCCGCGGTGACCGACTCGACGCCCAGACGCGCGACCCACTCCTCGGCCTCGCCGACAGCTTCGCGTGCGAGCCCCAGATCGACCTCCACCCCCTCGGCGCGCAAGAGCGTCAGATAACGCAGCCGTGCCAGCGCCGAGGCGACGCCGGAGGGGACGAGCCCCCGG
>JBKJQC010000674.1:0-3600 GCA_046593995.1 Polyangiales bacterium | reverse complement strand
GTCTTTTTCGAGGAGCGCAATCCGCCCCTCCGCTTCCTTCCGAGATTGATCGACAGCGGCTGACCCCTCCGCGATGTCTTGTGCGCCGGCTGCCTGTGCCTTGCTCCTGCCGGACGTAAGCGCCGCGTAGTACGCGTCCCACCCCTTCGCCGCCGCAACGGCCTGGTCGGCGACCTTCTTCAGGTGCTCGTTTAGTTCGCGGTTCTTGAACTCCAGAGCGGCACTGGCAGCCTTGACCAGGACGAGGCCGACGACTCCGATTCCAACGCCAACAACTCCCGCCTTCGAGCCGAGAGCCGGGAGTATGTTCGACAACTGCATGAGCGTGTCGAACCCGATCTTTCCTTTCCCTGACAACGCGTCGAACACGTCGTTCAGTCCGCGAATGGACTGAGCGCCCTGGAGCCCGGCGACGCGTATGCCTGCCATCGCCTGCTGAGTCTTGCCGAGTTCGGCCTGCGCCTTGCCGGCAAGAACCTCAATGAGGATCTCGATGGATGCGTCGGCGCTAGCCATTGGCCCGCCGCCTGCGCTCCGCGAGCTCGCCCTCGCACTCGTTCGTTGCGTTGCCGATCGCCTCCATCGCCGCGACGAACAAGCGAGGTACAGACGAGGACCACCCGAGCGTTACCGGTGTGTGCCCTTTGTCCCATCGCTTGTGCCACGCGAGCATCCCTACTGCCTCCTCAAGTTCCGGCCACGGGCAATCTTGGCTCCAGCTTCCGTCCTCTTGCTTCCATGGCAGCGCCCCGTCGTTTTCCTTCGGGAACCCGGCTGAGCACCGCGAGCACTCGTGCTGCGGATACTGGTAGGTGAGCCTCACTGCCCGGCGGAGCTTTTTTTTTCCTCTTCGTCGAGCGTGTTGAAGGCCATGCACTTGGTCGAAAGTTCCAGGATTAGCCCGGACAGTCGGATTGCATCGACGCAGTCCGACGAGAGCACACCGTCGACGACGACAGCGGGCGGAGCGCCTTCCCATTCCCATCCGCGGACGGAATGTCGAACCGCCTCCTCTAGCACGTCTCTGTTGAGCCCGATCGCGGAGCACGCTACTTCCGGGTCAGCCGTCAGGAAGTCCACGGCCCCGAGCCTGCGCACCTTCGCGAGCGCGAGGTTCACGCGGTCGGCCTTGGACGGAGGCCAGAAGCCGATCGTAAATTTCACGCCCTGCACTTCGACGACAGAAGTGGAGGACGGGTCGACGTATCGCGCGCTCATCGTTTCCCCGCTTTCGCTGACCGGAGGTTCTCGGCGAGGCGCGCCTTGACCCGATCCGCAAGGAAATCACGCAAGAGCACTCGTTCCTTTTTCGTCGCCTTCACGAACGGCGTTTTCGCCTGCTGGACGTAGACGTATTTCGCCTTGTTCCGAAAGCCTACTTTCGTTCGACTTTCCGTCACCTCGACAACTGCCCGGCTGGCGAGCATCCGTCCGGTCCGCTTCAGCGTGCGCACGCGATCGGGGCGCCCTGTTTCCTTTGCGTAGGCTTTGGAGAGCTTCTTCAGCTTTCGATGGGTGCCCTCTCCGGCTGCAATGCGCTCGCTCTGCAGGGCGATGATTCGCTCGCCGACTGCGCGCATGTCGGCCTTTGTGACGAACTTCGCGAGCGCGCCGAGGTCGAGAACGCGGACGGTGATCGCCACGGTTAGCCTGCCCCGAAGAACACGCTCGAGTCCGCCGCCGTCGCCAACGCGTCGTCCTGCTCCGTCGCGACCCAGTCGATCTGCAGCGCACCGACCCCGCCGTCATCCACGCGCCCAACCTTCATCGCGACCGCCTTCGGTACGAAGATGGCCCACGTCCCGTAGAGCGCGTGCCCGACCTGGAACAGCCACGATCGCGCCGTACCAGCCTCCCACGCCGTGTACTCCGCGATCGAGTTGTGCGCCGGGTGGATCTTGAACGAGCCGGACGGCTTGAACGCGACGGTCGGCGTCCCGTAGACGCCCGTGGTGCTGTTCTGGCTCATCTTCGTCGCGACTTCCGCCCCGAGGTCGAACGAGATATCGAACGCATCCACCGCCGCGCCATCGACGGACATGAACGTCGCGACCCCGGCTTTCGGCGTGGCCGTGTCGTAGCTCGGGGTCGGGCGCGTGCCGGTGGTGACGCGCGTGACGGACCAGCCCTTGAACGCCCACGAGAACATCGGGATCGCGCCAGCACGTGGCGAATCCATCTTGAACGTGCCGCGGGCGCCGAGGACGCGTTCACGCTGCGCTGCGCCGGAGTCCGAGTTGTAGAACATGTCGAACGAGACCGAGTTGACCGCGCTCGGCGGGAGCCCAGGCGCCCACGTCCGCATCTCCTTCACTTTTTTCGCGTTCGTCGCGTAGGCGCCGAGGACAAGCGCTGGCGTGACGGTCATCGTGTCGGGCGTCGGAGTCGTGTCCGCGGCGGTGATGAGCCGGACCTCGTACGTGTCGGCGGTCGACTTCTCCACCATGACGAGAGAGCCTGGGCTCGCGTTCGTCGCCGCTGTGATGTTGACCACGGTCGACGTGCTGCCAACGCCGCTCACCGTGGTGTCGAGGTTCGCCGCGACAGCCGGACCGAAGCATCCGGAAAGGAGCACGTCAACCTCGGGGAGCGTCGTCGTGCCGTTGCCCTTGAGTTCGGTCGAGAACGACACCGACGCGCCGTTCTGCGAGCCGGGGACGGGCGGGCGGATACCGGGGGCGCCCTGGTATTCGCGCGAGTTCATCGTCAGGTCCTCCTCGATGGACACGTCCGAGGCGAGGATGGCGGCGTCGGCGTCGATCGTGCCGGCCGTGCCTTCCGTCGTTTCGGCGGCGGCGAAGAGGGTCTGGTTTCTTTTGATGAGATCGGCCACGGTCGAGGCTCCTTTACGAAAGGTCTGCGGTCACGCGGAAGCGGACCTGGTAGCGAAGCGTTCCGAGCGTTCCCCACTCGTGAGAGTCGAGCGTCCAGCCGAGCGGTTCGATCAGCACGACCGACGTACCCTTGTTCGTCTGGTCCAGCATCACGGTCTGAACGTTCTGGATGTCGTCCATGATCGTGGCCGAATGCGCCTCCTGGTCGATGTCGAGCACCCACGATACGGCCACGCGGATCACCGTGAAGTCCCCGTAGAGCGTCCCGGCCCCGTGCTCCGGAGCGAGCGAGCCGCCGCCGCTGTCTCCGGCGAGGACCGCGAAGTACGCCCTGTCCGTGTCCGGGGCGTCCTCGATGGTGATGTTTTCGGGCAGGTTCGTCAGCGACGCCGGGGCAGCCGCGAGAGCGGTGCGCCAGGTCGCCATCGCGGTGGAGATCACGCCCATTAGATCTGGTACCGGAATCCGGTGTTTAGCGTGCCCTCTTCGCCGGACGGAGAGCCCGTCGTCGAGGTGCCGTCAGCCGTGCCGCTGTTGTCGAAGTCGTAGACGAGGCGAGCGCCGAGCGCCTGCAACTCCGACGTGTACGCCGTGTCGTGGGACTCGCGGTAGGTCGCCCACCGGTCATCCGCCGACTTCATGCGGGCCGCGAAGAGGAGAGCAAGCGCGCGGTGCTCGATCGCGCGACGTAGCGCGGTCGGGTTCAACACGAGGTAGGGCCGGTTGCCGCGGGCCTCGAGGAACATGCACGCGTCTTCGAAAGCCT
>JBKJQC010000321.1:0-34288 GCA_046593995.1 Polyangiales bacterium | reverse complement strand
GCGGTGGCTCGGGGCTCGGCGCGGCAACCGTGCGCCGGTTCGTGGCGGAGGGCGCGCGGGTCGGCATCTTCGATCGCTCGAAGGAAGGCGCCGAGGCGCTCGCGCGCGAGCTCGGTGACGGAGCGCTCGCGCTCCCGGGAGACGTCTCGTCCGAAGCCGATGTGAAGTCCGCGCTCGCGACGCTCGTCGAGAAATTCGGCGCGCTCGGAGTGGCCGTGAACTGCGCCGGCATCGGCACGGTCGGCAAGGTGCTCGGGAAGGAAGGCCCCCTTCCTCTCGAGACGTTCGAGCGCACGATCAAGGTGAACCTGCTCGGCAGCTTCAACGTGATTCGCCTGGCCGCGGACAAGATGCAGGGCAACACGCCGAACGCTGGCGGCGAGCGCGGTGTCATCGTGAACACGGCGTCCGTGGCCGCTTTCGACGGACAGATCGGCCAGGCCGCGTACTCCGCCTCGAAGGGCGGCGTGGTCGGGATGACGTTGCCCATCGCGCGCGAGCTCGCGCGGTTCGGCATCCGCGTCATGACCATCGCGCCCGGCATCTTCGACACGCCGATGCTCGCGGGTCTCCCCGAGGAAGCGCGCAAGTCGCTCGGCCAGCAGGTCCCCTTCCCTTCGCGCCTCGGCGATCCGGCGGAGTACGGGATGCTCGTCGAGCAGATCGTGCGCAACCCCATGCTCAACGGGGAGACGATCCGCTTGGACGGTGCGCTGCGCATGACCCCGAAGTGAGGATCACGCGAGCTCGCGCGCGACCTCCGCGGCGGACGGCCGCCGCGTCGGATCCTCGTCGCAGCAGCGCGCGAGGATCGTCGCGAGGGGTACGCCGGTGACCTCGATCCGCGTGACGCTTCTGCCCGCGAGGACGTCGAGCACCGGCGCCGAGACGAAGGGGAAACTCCCGGTCACGAGCTCGTGCGCGATGACGCCGAAGCTCCACATGTCGGACGAAGGGCCCGCCGCCTTTGCACCGCGCGCGAGCTCCGGGGCCATGTAGAGCGGCGTTCCCATCAAGATCCCCGTGCCGGTCAGCGCCGGGGACACCGTCGGAGAGAGCGCCGGATCGGTCGTGTGCGCAGTGACCGCGAGCGCGTCCGAGGTGTCGCTGTCGATCCGCGCGATGCCGAAGTCGGCGATCTTCGCGACGCCATCGCGCGTGAGCAGGATGTTCGCCGGCTTGAGATCGCGGTGCACGATCCCCGCGGCATGGAGGGCCGCGAGCCCTTGCGCGACCTGTCGCAGCACGCCCGTGGCCCATGCGGCGTCGCCGTAGCACTCGTGCTGGTCGTGCAACGTCGCCCCCTCGACCAGCTCCATCACCAGGTAGAGCGCGCCGCTCTCCGAGACGTCGACGTCGACGATGGCGACGAGGTTCGGGTGCGCGACCTGCGCCGCGACCTGTGCCTCGCGGGCCAGACGCGCGAGCGCGACGCCGCTGGTCGCCGAGGTGAGCACCTTGAGCGCGAAATGCTTGCCGTCGGTGATCCGCTCGACCTCGTGCACGGCGCCCATGCCGCCCTGCCCGAGCCGCCGTACCACGCGGTAGCGGCTGTGGATCTCGTCCCCCGCGCGGAGCGAGATCGCGCGCTCGGGGACCGCGCCGATCCGCGCGAGCGCCTCCGCGAGCCGCTCCGACCGATCGGCGATCTGTCGCCGCAGCTCGTCGCTCAACACGGCGTTCTCTCGCGCACGCTCCTCGAGCATCGCGACGCGCCCGGCGAGCTGCACGTTGAGCGCGTCGGACTCGCGCAGGGAGCGAATGTGATCGCCACCGAGGACCGCGCCCTGCAGCGCCGAGTACGCGCCGATGCCGAGGACGAGCGTGTGAGCGCCGTCGAGGAGCTCGCCCACGCCCAGCACATAGCCGACGTCGGTCGGGCACATCAGGCCGAGGAAGGCCCACGCGAACAACAGCATCGCCGCGCTCACGCGCTGATGCCCTGTGCGGTAGGCGCGCGCCAAAGTGATCACGAGATAGGCGATCAGCGCGCACGCGAGCAACGTCGCGAAGCGGTTCATCGGTCCGACCATGTCGAAGGGACCGCTGCCGATCACGGCGAAGACGATCAGGAGCCCGCCGAGCGCGCGAAAGATGCGATGAGGCTGCGGGAGACCGAAGTGCGCGTGCACGAAGTAGACGCCAGCGATGCAGCCGAGGGCGATGGCGTACGAAGAGAGCGAGTGCTCGCCGAGCACCGCCTGCGGCACGCCGAGCCGCTCGAGCAGGTAGCTCGCCGCGCCCATCGCCTGGAGCGCGAACCAGAGGTGCACCCGCCGGGTTCGGTCGAGGAGGTGGAGGACGAGGTACGTGAAGCCGATCATCGAGAGCACGGCGAACGCGGCGATCATCACCGGCCCATCGAGCACGCGGATCGCGAGGTACTTCGTGTCCCCATACGGCGTCGCGCTCAGCCGCGGAACCGTGTCGAAGAAGGCGCCGCGGGTGTTCGTGCGGTCGGCGACGAGCGTGAGCGCGAGGTCGCCATGGGCCTGCGCGGCGTCGATGCGAAAGCTCTGCGGGCCGACGGGCGGACGGCCCGGGACGAGGTTCGACTCGAGCTGCGGGGCCGTCACACCGTTCACCGTCAGCGTCGCCGGCGCTTCGAGGAACGGGATCGCGAGCGTGAGCGTCCTCCCCTCCATCCCCGCGGGGAGCACGACGAGGGACTTCAACACGTACGAGACGCGGGTGTCCTTCGGCAGCCACCGGTCGAGGTGCACCGGCAGAGTCACCGCGAGGTCCGCGGTCCCCGCGCGCCCCAGCCTCCACTGTCGGACCTCGAGCGTCTCGTTCGCGAGTGTCGAAGGGGAGCTGCAGCCGAGGATGCACGCGAGCGCCACCCAGAGGATCGTTCGCACGGCGAGACACGCCCGTGTGCGCGCGAAGAGCGAACCTCGAGAGCGCGGCACGAGAGCGATGCTACGCGATCGCGCGCGCGGCCCCGGAAGACCATCAAGTCGTGCGAAGGCGACGAGAGGGCGAGCGACTGACGCGAGCTGCGCGCGGCGGTATGCAGGGCTTCATGCGATTCTCCTCGTTCGTCGTCGCGGCCACCGTCCTCGGCTGCAGCAGCGAGACGAGCGCGCCGACGTCCGATGGTGCGGTCTCGACGGATGTGGCGGTGGAGGTCTCCGCCGACGTGCGGGCGGGAGAGGCGGCGACCGGCGCGGCCTGCACGTTCAATCGCGAATGCAGCGCGGCCGACCGCTGCGAATGCATCGACTCACTATGTACATGCCGGACCGGCGCGCGAGGCACCGGCAAGAACGGAATCGACACCTGCACGAGCGGGAACGACTGCGCGAGCTCGCTCTGCGTCGAGGGGAGCGACGGCAAGGAGTACTGCTCGGACGAGTGCGCCACCGACGCGAGCTGCAGCGGAGCCCTCCCCCGCTGCCTCGACGTCGCCGGTCTCGGCCGAATTTGCGTCCGCCGGACCTAAATGATCGCGCGCGATCGTGACGCCGCCCTCTCGTCGCTCTTCGACGCGACCAGGTCGTCGACCCGAGCTCAGAAAACAAACAGGGAGACGGGGAGACCGGGGAGGAAACAAGAGTGCTGCCGCGCGCATGCGATCGCGTGGTCGCTGCCACCGCAGGCGCCGCGCATCAGAGACGATCGGCAGACCGCTTGGAGCTCCCTCACGGCTCCCCGTCTCCCCGGCTCCCTGTTCTTCTGGGTGGCGCGATCAACGGCGAGGCAAGCGATAGCGGCAAGACCTCGGAGCGAAGCGCGCGGCAGCACTTCACGGACCTCCGTGCCTCCGTGCCTCCGTGTTCAATCGATCAGGTACGCCGAGCTCGCGGCTCGAGATCGCTGAGTTAGCCGGTCCACTCCGTCGGGGTCTTGGTCACGAGCGCGAGCGCGTGGATCGCCTGCTTCAGCTCCTCGGCGAAGAGCGCGTTCACCATGCGGTGGCGCTGGATCAGCGTCTTCCCCTCGAACGCGCTCGAGACCACGGTGGCGCGGAAGTGCTTCGCACCGCCGCGCGCGCCGGCGTGTCCGGCGTGGAGGTGGCTCTCGTCGAGCACCTCCACGTGGGTCGCAGCCAGCTGTTCGCGGAGGGTGGCTTCGACGTGGGCGCGTAGGTCGTTCATCAGGCTCCTCGGGCAGTGCTCAGGCGGGGGAAGGCTCGGGCTCGACCGTCGCCTTGTTCTTCTTCTCCCCTTCGATGATGCCGCGCAAGAGGATGATCAAGATGGGCCCGATCAGCGTCACGACGCCGATGATCAACCACATGATGTGCGAGCGCCGCGGCGGGGTCTCCGGGCAGTAGGTCATGAGCAGGTAGCCGGACATCGGGCCGGCGATCATCTTCGCGACGAAGAGGGGAAGCGACGAGAGGCCGAGGTAGCTCCCTTCGCGACCGTGGGGCGCGATCGTCGCGGTGTACTCGTAGAGCCGCGGCGACCAGAGCGCCTCGCCGAGCGAGAGGACCACCACCATCGCGACCACGGTGACGCGCGACGCGCCGAGGACCAGCACGAAGGGTGAGAACGCGCTGATGAACGCGCCGAGCACGATCACGTTGAACGCCGCGCGTCGACGGGTGAGCGCGGTCACGATCGGCACCAGGATGATGATCATGATCGGGTTGATCGCCCACACTCTGCCGAAGGGAAAGTCCGCGCCGAGCTCGCGCGTGACGTACTTGGGGAACGTCATGAACGCGTGCTGGAACATCAGCCGCACCATCGCGAGGAGCCCGATGAAGAGCACGAAGCGCCAGAACGGCTTCTCGCGGAGGAGCTCGATCGCGATCTGCAGCGGCGAGGCCTTTTTTTCGACCGGCTCCGCGTCGCGGTATTCAGCGGTCGTGTATTCCGTCGCCGGCTTCTCCATGTCGATCCCCTCGCGCAGCAAGAGCGAGACGAAGAACGCGAGGATCGCGCAGCCGAGGCCGATCATGAACACGAGCCCGTAGGGGCTCACCCGGGTCGGACCGAGCACCGGGAAGTTCCAGAGCTGCGGCACGAGCTCCTTCGAGCCCGGGACCTTGAACAGCCCGCGCGCCCAGTCGATGAGGAACCCGGCGCTCGCGGAGCCGATGTTCATCACCACGTAGTAGAAGGAGAATCCGAAGCTCCGGTTCTTCGCGCTCGTGTAGCGGCGGATCGCCGTATTCATCACCGGCACGCTCGCAGCGGTGCCGAAGGTGATCATCAAGAGACCCGTGATCGCGACGGCACGCGACGGCGCGAACGCCATCACCGTGCGCGCGAGGATCGCGCTCGCGAACGCAGCGATGAGGATCTTGCGGAAGCCCCAGGCGTCGGCGAAGAAACCAATACCGAGGGTGATCAGCGTGACGACGCTGGAGAACGTCGCGACCCACCACCCGGCCTCCATGTCCGTGAATCCGAAGTCTTTCGACAACCAGAGCACGAGCATTTTCGTCATCGAGAAGTACGCGAGGCTCTCGAGGTACTTCGCGAGGTAGATGAGCCAGAGCTCGCGCGGGGACTCGCGGAGGGATCGCAGATCCTCGCGCAGCGTTCGCTTCTCGGCCTCCTCTTCGGACACGGGCGCCTGCGTCATGATGTGTGCTCGCGGGGACGTTAGCGGACCCTTCCGCCCACCGCGAGCAGTCTCGAAGCGGCTCGGGAGGACGTCAGAGACACGCGAGCGGACGTCGAGCATCGCAACGGAGACATGGCAGCAGGCTCCGCCACCCGGGTCCGCGCGCAGCGACCGAGGTCGGCGCTCGTGTATCTCGCCGACGAGGGCCTGCGGACGATCGTCGCGGAGCTGCTCTCCGAAGAGGGCTGGGAGGTCTACGACGTCGAGACCTGGCAGGGCGCCGACGCGGTGATGCGCGCGGCGCGACCCGGGGTGTTCGTGGTCGATCCAGGACTGGCCGTCGACGAGCTCGACACGTTCCTCACGAGCATCCAGCGCATGCACGCGCGTCCCGGCGTGCTGATCCTCTCCGACCTCGCGTCGGCGGAGGCCATCGCGGACCACCACCGTGCGCTGTTCTTGAAGGAGCCATTCGAGCTCGACGATCTCGCGCGCGCGGTCGAGCACGCACGCCGCTCGGTCCACCGTCGGCTGCAGTCGTTCGGATAGCCGTTCGGATAGCGTCAGTCTTCGACGAGCCGGAGCCCGGGCGGGAGCGCCTCTCCGAGCATCTCGCCGCGCTGGGCTTCGTCCACCTCGACCACCTCACGAACGAGCCGGATCCACTCCGGTCGCGCGTGCGTCCGCTCGAGGCGCTCGACGGCCTCCGCGCGCGCCGCATCGGAGACGTCGCGCGTTCGGTCTCCGGTCCGACGCGCGAGCTGCACGGCGGCGAAGGGAGCCGTCGGGATGGCCGCCCAGTCCGCGCGCAGGACCTGCGACAGCCAATGCTCGGCGGTGCGAGGCGGGATCACGTGATGGGCGCTCGCGTACGCCGGCAAGCGGGCGCCGATCCGACCGAGGGCCGAGTAGAGCGACGCGTCCTGCGACGTCCAGGTGCGCTCGAGGATCCACACGCCGAGCTCGCTCCGTCGGGGGACCGGTACGCGCTCGAGCGAGGACGCGAGGTAGAGCACCTCGTCGAACGGCTCGCCGCGCACGCCTTTCGGCTTCTTGCGCGGACGCGCGTCGGGGCCCTGCTCGTACGCCCCGTTCATACACAGAAAGGGATCGAGCGTGTCGCGGACGCGGCTCTGGGTCGGCTCCTCGAGGCCACCCGCGATGCGCCGCCACGCGATCCAGAACGCGCGCCAGCCATTGGGCTCGTTCGGGTGCGTGAGGCGCTGCTCCCAGAGAGGAACCATCGCGCGCATGCGGAGCGCGTCGAGCGGATCGCCGTATCCGGGCCGCAGGAGGAACCCCGCGAGCTGCCAGAAGACGCGCTCGTGGTCGACGCTGCGGCGGCGGAGCGCGATGTGCGGACGGAGCGCGTCGAACAAGGGACGCACCGTGGTGGTCGCCCAGCCGGAGCGCTCGCCGAGGATGCGCTCGAGCTCGCGCATCAGATTGCGTGCGTCGCGCGGCTCGGAGCCGTCGGCGAACGCGCGGTCGACCTTCTCCCGCGCTTCGGCGAGGCGACGATCCTCGGGGACCCGCGCGGTTCGTCGACGAAGCGACTCGGGCCCGGCCTCCTTGCGCAGCTCGAAGCCGAGGTGGAAGCGTCGCCTGCGCGTGTTCGGGGGAGTGCTTCCACCGGCATCGACCTCGACGCACTCGAGCTCGAGGGTGCCGACCTCCGTGAGCGCGCCCTCGAGGCGCACGGGGATCTCGCCGGCCTCGCGCGAGCTGACTGCGGTCACGATCGGCGGGAGGAGCACGAACTCGTCGTCGTCGGAGATCGTAGCGACGTCGCCGACGTGATCGACGCGACCGATCTGTCCGGTCGACGCGAAGAGATCGAACCGCGCCGTGCGGCCGAGCGTGAGCGCGAACGCGCGGTTCCCGACGATCTGCCGTTCGCCGGGCTCGGCGCCGCGCGGCACGACGCACACCGCGCGTCGCGTTCCATCCACGGAATCAAGGCCGATCCAGTAGCTGCGCGACGAGCCGCCGCCGATTCGGAGCCCGTGGCCGCGGAGCGCGAGACCGTGGGTCACGGCGCCGCGTGCGACCGAGAGATCGGGATCGCCTTGCTCGAGGACCCGCGGCGTCGCGGCCGTGAGCGACGCGACCGCGCGCGTGACGCGCTCGACGATCGCGTGAGCATGGAACGCGCCGCCGTTCAACAAGAGCGCGAGCTCGCGGTGCTCGGAGACCGACATCGCGTGACGCGCGAGGAAGCCGGCGAGGTGGCGCGTGATCGCGGGATCGCTCGCGTAGGGGAGGCCGAACGCGATCAGACCGCCGCGCGCCCGCTGCGCCCGTGCGTCACGGGAGACGGGCGGGAAGAAGCCGTCGAGAATCGCATCGAGCTCGGCGCGCGCGAGCATGGTCTTCCGCGCGCCGCCGACGAGCTTGCTCCCACCGCCGAGCAGGGTGACCGGGACCTCGGTCAGCTCGGCGCCGCGCGCGAGGAGCTGCTCCTTCGCGCCGCGCGCGATCGAGACGAGCTGCGCGAAGCGCGCGGGGGAGAGTCGCTCCTCGCCAGCCGTGGCCAGGCGCGGCTCGAGGAGGTGCGCGATCGCGAGATCGACGTTGTCGCCGCCGAGCAGGAGGTGATCGCCGACCGCGACGCGCTCGACCTTCACGCCGCTCGGATCGCTCTCGGCGCGCGCGACGCGAAGCAACGAGAAGTCGGTGGTCCCGCCGCCGACGTCGCAGACGAGCACCTCGCGACCGCCGGCCGAGGCAATCGCGCGCAGACCCTCGTCGCCGACGATGCGCGCCCAGTCGAGAAAGGCCGCCTGCGGTTCCTCGAGCAGCTTCACGCGGAGTCCCGCCTGCTTCGTCGCCTCGATGGTGTACGCGCGCGCGGCCTCGTCGAAGGACGCAGGCACCGTGAGGATCACGTCCTGCTCGGCGAGCGGCGCGCCCCCTTTCGCGTCCTGGGCGTGCGCGCGATCCCAGGCGTCACGGAGGTGCGCGAGGATGCGCGCGCTCGCTTCGACCGGCGAGATGCGCGGAGACAACGCGTCTTCGTCGCCGAGCCCCCACGGAAGGATCGCGGCGGTGCGATCGACCGACGGATGCGCGAGCCAGCTCTTCGCGCTCGTGACCGCGCGCGACGGTACCTCGGAGCCGCGCTGCCTCGCGAACGCGCCGACGAGCCACGAGCGGTCCCCCTCCTCGCGCTCGGCGTTCGGCGGCGCGAACAACGCCGACGGGAGGAGCGGCCGCGGCTCGTTTTCGCCGGGCGCGATCCGCTGGGTGACGGAGAAGACCGTCGCTTCGCGGCGACGGACGGCGCGTTCGTCTTCGAGGTCGGTGTAGGCGACGACGGTGTTCGTCGTGCCGAGATCGATCCCGACGACGTAGCGCGCGGTCATCCCGCTTCAGGCTCGCGCACGTTGAGCTCGAGACGCCAGCGCTCTCCCGAGTGAGAAGGACCGGAGATCGGCAGCGCTTCCAGCAACAGGGTGCCGACCTCGGTCACCGACGACTGCAGCCGGACGGGGACCACCTCGCCGGCGCGACGCGTCTCGGCGGGCAGCGTGGCCTCGATGGGCGCGAGCTCCTCGAGCTCTCCCTCGGTCCAGCGCTCGAGCGCGGTCCCGACCTGATCGTCGCGACGCACCGTCGATCCGAAGAAGCGGAAGCGCACGGGCTCGCCGACGACGAGGCCGAGCTCCGCGGGCGCGACACCGGCGTGCGTGCCCTCCTCGATGCCGAACGGCGCCACGCACATCGCCGTGATCGGCGGCTCGAGACCGGGGACCGCAGGCACGGCGCCTTCGATGCCGACATAGTAGGAACGCGCCGTCCCTCCGCGGATGCGTACGCCACGACCGCGCTTCGCGTAGCCGTAGTACGCGGCGCCGCGCGCGACAGAAAGATCGAGGTCGGTGCCTTCGAGCTCGCGCACCGAGGCGCCACCCTCGGACGCAAGCCAGGTGTTCAGCGTCTCGAGCAGGCGATCGCGGAGCGGCGTGCCCTTCATGACGCCGCCGTTGAAGACGATTGCCGTCGGGTGGAGGAGCGTGCGCGTCCCTTGCTCGGCGAATCCTGCCAGTCCTGCCGTCGCGCCGGCCTGGCGCGCGAGGAACGCGGCGAGGTGGCGTGTGACGGCGGCGTCCTGCGCGTACTGCAGGCCGAGCTGGGTGAGGCCGACGCGGGCGCGGGTGACCGGGCGGGCCGACGCCTCGACGCGAGGGAAGAACCCGTCCACGAGGATCTTCAACAGCTCGTCGCGGGTGAGCTCGGTCCGGATCGATCCGCCGAGGAGCTTCGAGCCGCGCGCGGCGATCGCGATCGGCGCGGCGTCGAGGTCGGTTCGGCCGAGGAGGGTCTCCTTCGCGGTGCGACACGCGTGCACGAGGCTCTGCATCTGCCAGGGGTCGAGCTGCTTGCCCTCTCCCTCGAGCTTCATTCGCACGATGTGCGCGAGCGCGAGGTCCATGTTGTCGCCGCCGAGGAGGATGTGATCGCCGACCGCGATGCGGTGGAGCTCGAGGCTTCCCTCGCGCTCCTGCACGGCGATGGCCGAGAAGTCCGTGGTGCCGCCGCCCACGTCGATCACGAGGATGACGTCGCCGACCTTGACCTGCTTCCGCCACTTGCCGTGGGTCTGCTCGATCCACGAGTAGAGCGCCGCCTGCGGCTCCTCGAGCAGCGTCAGGCTCTCGATGCCGGCCGCGCGCGCGGCCTCGGCGGTGAGATCGCGCGCCGCCGCGTCGAACGACGCCGGCACGGTGAGCACGATCTCCTGCTTGGCGAACGCCGAGTCCGGATCGTCGCCTGCGAACTTCGCGTCCCAGGCCTCTTGGAGGTGCTGTAGATAACGACGTGATACTTCGACCGGCGAGAGCTTCGCGAGCTCCGCTTCGATCTGAGTGCCGGCCGGCGTCGGTGGGAGGATCGCGGCGCGCCGATCGACACCCGGGTGACAGAGCCAGCTCTTGGCAGACGCGACGACACGGAGCGGTGCGTCGGCGCCACGTGCGCGCGCGTGCTCACCGACGACGTACGTGCGCTCCTTGTCCCACGGCAGCGGCTGCGCGCCCTCGCTCGGATGCGCGAGATAGAGGAACGAGGGCAGGAGCGCGCGCGCGTCGATCGATCCCTGCGCGACGAGCTGCGGGATCATGAAGACCGAGGGCGGCGCCTCCTCTCCCTCGCTGAGCTCGAGGTCGACGAACGCGAGCGCGGTGTGCGTGGTGCCGAGGTCGATGCCGATGGAGTACTTCATGAGGGTCTAGGGTCTAGGGTCCAGGGTCTAGGGTCCGAGAGCGTTCGCGACAGACTCGAGGTACCGCGTCGTCGAGATCGTGGGCCGGGGCAGCCGCGCCTGTCTCGGCGCAGCGACCCTAGACCCTAGACCCTAGACCCTGGACCTCTTCACAGCTCGACCTCCGCCGGTGCAATGACCGACAGGTCGTGTCCGTCGATCGCGGTCGGGAGCGTGAAGCCCTCGAGGCGCCAGCCCTTGTGGACGAGGCGGCCTTTGAAGGGCGCTTCGCCGGCGACGTTGCCGATCAGCTTCACCTCGGACGGCGGCGTCCCCTGGGCGACGGTGATCTTCACGCCCTCTTCCTCGTCGCGCACCGACTTCACCTTGGCGTGATCGTGGAGCGCCTTGCGGCACCCCTGGTGCACGACGCGCGCGGCGGCGCCGATCTCCGCGTCGCCGAAGGTCGTCACGTCCTCTTCGAGGAAGTCGACGAAGCGGCCCTCGCGCTGGAAGAGGGCCATCAGCTGCAGCGCGCTGTCCGTCGAGGGAGCGCGGGGCTCGGCGCTCACGGGCGTGGGCGGCTTGGGCGGGAGCTTCGGCTCGTCGGGCGGTGCGGGGAGCGCGAGCTGACCGGTGTGGGCGGCCCACACCTTGGACGCGAACATCCCGTCGAACAGGACCTTGAAGAAGCACACCCAGGCGAACCAGAGGCGCGTTCCGACGCTGACTTCGGGCGGGATGCTCACGGCGCCGGACCATACCATCGCCTCGCCTGTCCAGGGTAAGAGCCGGCGCAGCGAGGGCGCCCGCCCTTGGCACCCTCGATCGCAATGAGGTCGAGATCGCCGACCGTGGCCGGCTTTCCGAGGTGTTGCGGCCGCCCACGACGATGACGTTGCGTGGCGTGGCCGGTTGCGTGGTGTCGTCGTCACCGAACGTCACGGGCCCGTCGACGATGAGTCGCAGCTCCTTCTCGAGCGTCTTCGCGAACGCGTTCATGCTCAGACCGAGCGTTCCCTCCTTCGTTGCTGAAGCGCTCCGGTCACGATGACGCGAAACGCGTGGTCATGATGGCGCGGAACAGGTGGTCACGATGCGCGAAATGCGCACATGCCGGCCCAGAGCTTCCGTGTGCTGCGTCCGAGCGCGACCGAGACGTGGTTCCCGCTCGACGAGGCGGCGGGCTCGATCAAGACGCCCTTCTGGAAGCCGTTTCCGTTTTCTGCGTTGCGCCGATCGCGGAGCGACGCTCTCGCGCTTCTCGGACGATGGTCCTGCGGACCGAGCTAGTGCAGAGCCGGAGTGGTCGCCGACGGACGTGGAACCGCTGGATCTCGGTCAGCCCGAGGATGACCGCGTGTGAACGTGGTCGTCGACACGAGCGTCCTCGGATTCTCTGCGATACGAACCCGAAGCATTCCGAAGGTGCGGAACGACGATTCGATCAGCGGACGCAGCGAACCGATTCCAAACTCTCCACGGCTGCGTACGGGCTCGCACCGCCGCTGCTGAAGCTCAGGTGCCAGGCATTGCCGGATGTCGACGCGGACGGAGTGCTCGACCATTTCGTGGCGCCCGTGGCGTCGGAGAATGCGGTTCGGTCGATCGTCGGGCCGCTCGTGACCGTTTCATCGACGATGCTCTGGAGTTCCCGAATCGTCGGCAGGCGATACCCCCCGCCCTTGTTCGCACAGCGCGTCTTCGCGCCCTCCCACGACACGGCGATCGCGTCGTTCGCGCGCCACCAGATCAGACCGGTGTGGTTGTCCTGGACCTCGGTGTCACCGTTCAGCAAGGCGTACCGTTGGCCGCTGACCGTGGTCAGGGCTCGGACGCAACGGACCGCGTTCTGGTACCCGATGGTCGAGAACGCGGACAGTCCGTTGCCGAAGTTCACGGCCCACGCTCCTCCCGACGACGTCGCGAAGGGGGAGGACGTCCACATCGAGCTCCAGCCTGTTTCGCCGGGAAACGCTGTACTGTTGATCATCGGCGCCGCGGGCTTTGTGAAGTCGAGCAGCGACAACAACTCGATTCGAGTCGGCAAGCGCCAGTCAGTGAACCCTCCGCGCCTGCTATTCGCGCATCGCGCTTTCGCGTCGGCCCAGTTGAAGGTGTACACCTCATCGTCCTGCGCCCACATCAAGGCCGTCGTCTTGTCGGTCACGACCTTGTCCCCGCAGCTCGTCGTGACCGTGAAGTCGGCAGAAGCCCGGCCGTCCGCCGCGATGGGCCAGTGCGCCCAGATGTAGTTGGTGTACGGGAGGGCCGTCGACGCGGCGTCTGCGCTGACGCCGCACGTCGCGCCACTATCCGACGAGCCCGTATCGCTACTGTCGACGGCTCCAGAGTCGGGCGACGAGGTGTCCGAAGAGCCGCTATCCGGCGCGGCCGTATCGGCCGCCTTCGTATCCGCGACTTGCGTGTCGTCGGTGCCGGTGTCGGTCACAGTCGTGTCCGCGACGTCCGTGTCTACGGTGGATGTCTGGGTATCGCCCGAGTCCGCCATCTCCGCGCCATTCGTGTCGCCGGCATCAGCGTCCGCGACCTGTGTCTCCGCGAGGCTGCCGTCCGCGATGGTCGTCTCCGCGAGGCTGCCGTCCGCGAGGCTCGTCTCCGCGAGGCTGCTGTCTGCGATGCTGGTTTCGACGAGGCTGCCGTCCGCGAGGCTCGTCTCCGCAAGGCTGCTGTCTGCGATGCTGGTTTCGACGAGGCTGCTGTCCGCGACATGTGTCTCCACGAGGTCGCTGTCCGCGGCGCTCGTGTCTGCGACAGCCATGTCGGCGCCTGCGTCGTTCGTCTCCGAGTCGAGCGTTCCCTCACCAGGGCCGGCCAACTCGTCCATGCCGAGCACGGATGCACACCCAGTCGCCAAACCAGCGACGCATGCGAGAGCGCCCGCGCGCAGAAAACTGAACTGCGAACGCGGGGGAGCCGCAGGCCGACCGTGCATACTCAAGACGCGACGATACCACGGGACTCGACACGCGGCGCGCCAGTACGCGTGCGCCCGGGGAACCGGAAGGCGTCGGTCACCGTCGCGCGGACATTCATCTCCGTGTCATCGGATCGCCAGTACGTCCGTTGTACAACGAGGTACAACGAGGCTCGCCCACACCAGGGGATCGGGCAGGAGCAGCCGGTTCGGCGAGCGCCTCAAACCGAGGGGAGGGTGGTCGCGCTGCCCGTGCTCGGCGGCTCCACCACGACTACCGGCGCGCCGCGTGACGCGGTTCATAACGCGGGTTTTGACGCGCGGATCTAGAAAGTAGTCAGCACGGGCTCGGGAAGCGGATCCATTCGGTGCACGGTGCGGCGCCGACGCAACCATCGATGCGGAGCGGCTCTCCCATCTTCGCGTGCGCCGCGAAGCGGACCGTGGATGCGCGCTCCGGCTCTCGCCGCGGCGGCACGTGATCGGCGGTGATCTCGGAGTGCGGATGGCACGCCGTCATCAGCATCGTGAGCAACACCCAGACGCGCACGGCGCGCGGAACGCACGAGACCCCGCGGCGCATTTCTCATCCCCTGCGCTTCAAGGAAGCTCCGAGCTGAGTCAGCGCGCGCGACGGCGACGGAACGGTCCGCGCGGACGCCGACGACGACGTCGTGAACGCCTCGAGCGAGCTCGTGCAGAAGTCACTCCGTGGGCCGCGACTCAGGTGGTGGTGGAGCCATAGAGCCGCCGTCGACGTTGCGGCGATGGCGATTCTTCGCGAGGCTCTCGAGATCCTTCCACTCGAGGGTGACCTGTCCGCCGTTCGCGAGGTACTGCTTCTCCCACGCGGCGATCGCCTGCAACGACGCCTGATCGATGTGATCGAGCTCTGCGAAGCTGACGTGCACGTCGCGGCCGGGCGCGATCTCCTCCAAGATCGCATTGAGCTCGGGCAGGCGTAGGAACGTCGCCGAGCCGTCGAGCCGAACGGTGGTGCGCGGCCCCTCCTCGGCGACGGTGATGCGGAGGTGCGTGAAGATCCAGACGATCTTCAAGACGGCGAGGGCGAGGCCGATGGCGACGCCCCTGAGCAGGTCGAGGACGACGATGCCCGCGATCGTTGCGAAGAAGATGAAGACCTCCGACTTGCCGGCCTTGCCGAGCTCCTTCACGTCCTGCTTCACGAGCTTGTAGCCGGTGAAGACGAGCAACGCGGCGAGCGAGGAGATCGGAATCAGTCGCAGGACGAACGGCGCCGCCGCGACGAGCAAGAGCATCCAGACCCCGTGCAGGATCGCGGAGATGCGCGTCTTCGCGCCAGCCTCCACGTTCGTCGCGCTTCGCACGATCACGCCGGTCATCGGCAATCCGCCGACGAGCCCGCACACGACGTTGCCGAGCCCCTGCGCCATCAGCTCGCGGTCGTAGTTCGTGCGCGGACCGTCGTGCATCCGGTCGACGGCCGTCGCGCAGAGCAGCGTCTCGGCGCTGGCGATCAGGGCGAGCGCCGCCGCCGAGCCGATCATGGAGGGCTCGAGGAGCCGCTTCAGTGCACCGGCGTTCGTGAACGTGAGCGACCCGATGAGCGACTGTGGGATGGAGACGTGCGCGATCGGCAGCTTCAAGACGTTGGCGAGAATCGTCGCGCTCATCACTGCGACGAGGGCGCCCGGCACCATCTTCAAGCGCGGATTGCGCTTGGCGACCGGCCCGTTCCAGATCGCGATGAGCACGATCGTGAGGATGCCGATCGCCGCCGCTTCCTCGTGGGGAAGCGACGCGTCCGGCGTGACCGCCTTCGCGATCGCCCACGGGATCGTGATCAGGTTCTTCAAGCCCGTTCCCTTGGGCTTGTCGTCGATCATCACATGGAACTGGCTCGCGAAGATGAGCACGCCGATACCGGCGAGCATCCCGTAGATCACCGACGGCGGCACCGCCTGGAACCAGCGACCCAACTTTCGCCAACCCGCGACCATCTGCATGGTGCCGGCGAGAACGACGATGGCGCCGAGCGTCGGGAGACCGAAGCGCTGGACGAGATCGAAGACGATCACCGCGAGCCCTGCCGCGGGCCCGCTGACCTGCAGCGGCGCGCCCCCGAGCGAACCGACGAGCAGTCCGCCGATGATGCCGGACACGAGGCCCGCCGCCGGTGGTGCTCCCGAAGCGATCGCGATGCCCATGCAGAGCGGCAACGCGACGAGGAAGACGACGACGGACGCGAGCATCTCGCGTGGGAGGATCGATCGCATGGGTCGGCTCCCCGTTTCTAACGCAACGTGTGCGTCGTTTCGAACAGGAATCATGGTGTCTGCGCGAGCCGACACTGCCGTCTGTCTGCGCCGACACTCACTCGGAGATGAGCGCTGGCAGCGATTTCGACCTCGAGGCGATCCACGTCGCACCGACCTCGCGCCTGGTCGGCCTCCATCCCGACGCGGGGAACGCCGAGCGCATGGAGGTGATCGCGCACGACGGCGCGAACGTCGAGATCGACGACGCCTCGAACGAGCTCGGAGCACGAGGCGCTGATCCCGCTCGTGCGCGCGACGATCTCGAAGCGGCCTCCACCGCCACTACCTCGGGTTCGCCGGCAGCCAGCGGCGCGAGGTCGAGGAGCTTCGACGCAAGCACTTCTGACGGTACGCTCGGCTCGTGACGGTCGTCATCTACACCGACGGTGCGTGCAAGGGGAACCCCGGTCGCGGCGGATGGGGCGTCGTCCTCCGCTACGGCGAGACCGAGAAGACGCTGCACGGCGGCGAGGCGGCGACGACCAACAACCGCATGGAGCTGACCGCAGCGATCAAAGCTCTCGAAGCGCTCAAGCGACGCTGCGCGGTCCGACTGCACACCGACTCGAAGTACGTCATCGAGGGGATCTCGTCCTGGATCCACGGCTGGAAGCGTCGCGGCTGGAAGACCGCCGACAAGCAGCCGGTGAAGAACGAAGACCTCTGGCGCCGCCTCGACGCGCTCGCGACCCAGCACGACATCGAGTGGGTCTGGGTGAAGGGACACGCCGGCGACCCCGGGAACGAGCGCGCGGACGCACTGGCCAACGAAGGCTGCGCGCTGTGAGGCGACGCGGGACTCGAGGAGGCTTCACGACCGTGACCCGTTCCCTCACTTCGGCTTCGCCTCCGGCGCCCCGAGGTCGTCGATCGTGAACCCGCTCGGATAGCTTCGGTGCGGTTGTCGCGTGCGCACACGCGGGGTCCGTCGCTTCGGCAGCACGTTCATCGCCCGGGCACGCGCGGCGAGCGCGCCCGAGACGACGCGACGCAGAGCCTCGCTCGGGTGCGGAAAGCCGAAGGCGTCGAGGAGGGGCTCGTCCATCATCGCGTACATCGCCTGCTCGCCGAACGGACGGGCGATGCTCGGAAACCAACTCAAGAACAGGTCTCGCGTGGCGCACCCGACCTTGCGGTTGGTCTCCGTGAAGCGGAAGTGCTCGCGCTCGTACGCAACGCTCCACGCCTCGAGCGCCTCGAGGCTCTCGGGGATGTCACGGATGGCCATCCGCCGGCCAATCGCGTTCCAGCAGTGATAGATCGCGCGCTTCTCGTGGATGTGCATCGGCCGCCAGCCGTAGCGCGCGTTCCAGCGGATCGGCTCGAGGACAAACGTCGAGAGCACATAGAGGAAGTCGTCGTTCGAGATGTCGAACCGGCCGTGCATCGTGTTCATCTTGCGGATCGCGTCCGCGCCGGTGACGCTGTCGTAGCCGTCTTCCAGCATGTAGCTGATGATGATGTCCGTATCGTCGTACCGCTTCTGAGCACGTTTGTAGAACTCACCGCTCTGATCGAGCACGCGCGAGATGCTCGGCACCGCGAAGGTCCGAAAGAGCGCCATCTCCAGCGCGCGCGTGATGTCCCAAGGGAACTCGAGGCAGGTGTCGAGGTACACGATCCGTTTGTGATCGCGCTCGGGGTCGAGGCGCTCGATCTCTGCAAGGCGCGCGTTCATCGGCTCAGCCTTCAGCTTCGATGTTGGTTCGGGTCTGGTCGACGATCGCCGCGAGCGCGTCGCCGCCGAGACCTCCGTCGGTGGCGATCGCCTCGATCAAGCAGCGCTCCTCGGCGGCGATGCCGCTGTTTGCGTACGCGATCGCGCAGGCGAGGGCGAGGCCTGGCCGAAGGGCGCCGTGTTCGACGAGCTGCTTCGAGAGGCGCTCGCGGTATCGATCGGAGCCGACCTTGGCGATCTGCGCGGCCGCCGCCTCGACGCGCGCCCGCACACCCGCGGTGTCGATCGCGTCGGGACGCCCCTCCGTCTTGCCGAGGGCCTGGAACGCGTGGGCGAGGACCTCGACCTCGAAGTCGTCGATCTCACCATCGGCGGAGGCGACGAGCGCACCGAGCCCGACGATCGCCTCGTCGACATTCGATCCCGAACCAGCCGCCTCGCGGATCGACGCGATGAGCCCCGGCATCAGGGCCGCGATGCGAGGGGTCGCGTTGATGGGCGGCAGGCGCCACGCGCGCCGAATCTCCGTCGGGATCTTGAACCCGGCCTTCTGCCCGCGCGAGAGGAGCATCCCCCCTTGGTTCAGGAGCACCCATCCGAGCTTGTTGACGAGGCCGTTGACCATCCCCGAGCGCTGCTGCAGCCCCTCCGAAATACGCCCCATCAGCCCACCACTCTTGACGACCAGCTCCCATCGGCTCTTCGGGATCTCGAGCATGTCGGAGATCTCGTCGCCGACGCAATATCGAGCGAGCGCGTAGACCCCGCCGTCGAGGAACGGTCCCGGCATCATCGCCGTGAAGCACTTGAAGAGCGCGCGCGTGAGCTCGATGCCTTCGGGGGACGAGCGGAAGTGACGACGATAGATGGCCCTGACCACCTCTTCGGCCTCGAGGGTGTCGTGCGGGAGGATCTCCTCGGGAATGCCGAGAAGGAATCCCACGACGTTCCAGAAATGGAGGTAATCCTCACGGGCCTCCCGCGGGATGTCCTTTCCGAGCTTCGTCATGCTCCGTATCGGCGTGTGCGCGAAGCTCATGAGCGTGCCGAGCAGGTCCTCGAGGTTGATCGGGAGGCCGTCCGCCTTCGAATCCCATTCGCCCTCGAGGATCAAGAATCGCGACGCGGCGTGCATGAGCCGCACCTTCGCGACCACCGGGATGGCGCCCCCATTTTCGAAGAGCCCGCCGGGGACCATCACGGCCACGACGAACTGGCACGTCTCCCCGAGCCGTCGCTCCGCGCCGCTGTAGCCCATGCGATCGGTCGTGTGGAGGGCTTTGACCCCCTTCGCGGCCGCATAACACTCGAGCAGCGACACCATGCCGAGCATGACGCTGATGGAGAGCCCGTGATCGACGAACATCGCCGAGGCGCGCTCGAGCTTCGCTCGGTCTGCCCACGCGGGGAGGCGCATCGTGCCGGCGAGCCACTCGGTGAGCACCGGCGGCAGCGACTCGGGAGGAGGCTGGCCGTTGACCTGATAGGCCGCGAGGATCCGGTTCACGTCCTCGAGGCGACGTCCTCGCATCAGCTCGGGAATGAAGGCATCGACCTCCGGATCGCCGCGTAGCCTCAGCGAATCGAGGAGCTCATCGGTGTAGCGCATGGCGAGGAGCCTATCCCGACGCGGCCGACGCGCCGTTTCCGTTTTCGAAGACCTCGTCACCGACGATGTCGATGCCCATCGGTCCACTCACCGCGCCGTCGGCGGCGGCGGGCGAACGCAATGCAGACCGACACCATGAGGCCCGCGGTGCCCGTACCGGTGTTGCGACCCGCTGCGCCGCACGCGCAGCCGCTGTCCTCGGTCGTGGCGGCGGCCGCGGCGACGCAGGTCTTCGACGACGTATCGCAGACGCTACCCGCCGGTGAGCTCGAAGGTGCGCGCGAGGTCTTCGACGTCGACGTCGCGCGCGAGCGGGAGCTTGGCCGGGAGGTGCTTTCGCCAGATCTCCGCGCGCGCAGCCGGCGACGGAGCGCGAAAGTGAAACGGGGCGATGGTGCGACGCTGGAGCGCCTCGTCGAGCGTCTGCGCCATGTTCGTCGCGAGGATGGCGATCCCCTCGAACGCCTCGGGCTTGGTTCCTCGACGGCGAAAACCGCGCTGGAGCGACATCGTCATCGCGGGCATCTCGCACGGTGCATCGAGCTCGGGAGTGATCGCGATGGTCCGCGGCGTCGATCGCACGGTGATGCTCTCCGGTCCGCTCGACACGAACCAGGCGTGGTTGAAGCAGACCCCGCTCACGGCGATCGATCGCTTCTACGGTTCACGCACACCGGCGACTCGCAGCACTCCGGACCCTCGCCGCGTTCGAGGCGATGAAGGTCCCGGGCACCGTGAGCAGCGTCGACGGCGCGGTCACCGAGGCGCATATGACCGACATCCACGACTCCACGCCGACCGAGATCACCGACCATCGACGCGACGTCGCGCTCTTTCGCTACAGTGCCCGGTGTCCTCGACGACGTCGAGGCACCGTGGCTTCGCTGGATCGATCGCGACGGTCGCGTCCTGCCGGAGCCCTCCGAGCAAGCGGTGCGCGAGGCGGAGAACGCGAAGGGCGAGGCGGAGAACGCGAAGCGCGAGGCACAGCGCGCCGACGACGCCGAGGCGGAGATCGCACGCCTTCGCGCGGAGCGTTCCCGGCCTCCACCGTGAACGCTGAGCGGCGCTCTGGATGAACCCGAGAGCTCTGCGCGCAGCGCCTGGCTCGCGACGAGATATCCTCCCCCGGTGGACGTCCGACTGCGCCGGCTCGCGGAGCTCGATCCCACGGCCGTCCCGCTTCCGCACGGGACCGAGGTCTCGACGCGGGTCGACCGCGCGCTCGGAGACGAGGGGCGCGTGGTCCCGCAGGGGGCGGTCGGGCGCGTCGTTTCGCTTGCTGCGGACGAGGACGCAGTCAACGTCGCGATCGTCGGGGTCGGCGTCGTCCGCTACGCACGGCACGAGATCGTCCCGCGGAAGGTCGGCCAGGTCCGATACGCGCACCGACGCGTGGCGGCGTGGTCCGCGCTGCGACCGTGCGTCGTGCTCGAGGCGGTCGTCGGCTCACGCGCTTGGGGCCTCGCAGACGTTTCCTCGGACGTGGACCGGCGCGGGATCTTCGCGCTGCCGCTCGCGTGGACCGTCGCGCTCTCGGCGCCGCCGCTCGATCTGATCTCCGAGGACGGGAGCGAGACCTACTGGGAGGCGCGCAAGGCGATCGACCAGGCGCTGCGCGCGGATCCGAACACCCTCGAGCTCCTGTTCGTAGACTCCGTGCGCGCGACCGACGAGATCGGCGCGTGGATCCTCGAGGCGCGCGACGCGTTCGTCTCGAGCGAGATCCACGGCACCTTCGCGCGCTATGCGATGTCGCAGCTCGCGCGCCTGCGCCAAGCCTCGCAGCTCGCCGGCGTGAAGAACGAGGTGCTCGACTGGCTGCGCGAGTCGCCGCCGCCGTCCCTCGACGAGGTCGCGTCGCGGCTCGCGGATCGTTCGCCGCGCGCCTACCCGACCCGCGCCGACGCGCTCCTGCAAGCGAAGCAGTCCGTGAAGCAGCTCTATCGCTCACTGCACGACCAGGGGCTGATCCCTTGGCGCGACCACGAAGCGCTCATCGCGTTCGCGCGCGTGCGCGTGACCGAGCAGACGCTCGAGCTGCCGCGCGAGGTGCGGCCGAAGAACGCGTACAACCTGCTGCGCCTGATCGCGACCGCGATCCACTGGCTCCGCACCGGCACCCCGAAGTTCGTGCTCGACGAGCCCCTTCGCTCGCGGATGCTCGCGATCAAGCGCGGCGAGGTCCCACTCGACCGAGTGCTCGCCGACGCGGAGGCGCTCGCCTCGGAGCTCGAGGACGCGCGCCTCTCGACGTGTTTGCCGAGGAAGCCGGACGTCGCGCGCGTCGACGCCCTTTCGCGACGCATCGGCGAGGAGCTCGCGCGGCGGCACGTGATGGGGGTCCCGGGACCGTTCGCGCAGCCCGGATCCGCTGTACCGCCGCTTGCGGAATGGGAGAAGGAATGATGCTCGAAGGCCTGCTCGAAGAACGGCAGCGCTTCGTCGCAGATCGGGTGCTCGACGAGGAGGACTCCCGACGGAGGCACGTCGTCGTCGCGCTGAGCGGCGCGCATGCCTACGGCTTCCCCTCGCCCGACAGCGACCTCGACCTCAAAGCCATCCACGTCGCACCGACCTCACGTTTGGTCGGCCTCCATCCCGAGCCGGGGAACGCCGAGCGCATGGAGGTGATCGCGCACGACGGCGCGAACGTCGAGATCGACTACTCCTCGAACGAGCTCGGGGCCGCGCTCGCGTCGGTGGTGAAGGGAAACGGCAACTACCTCGAGCGCATCCTCGGCGCCTGCACGATGCGCACCTCCCCGGAGCACGAGGCGCTGATCCCGCTCGTCCGCGCGACGATCTCGAAACGGCTCCATCGCCACTACCTCGGGTTCGCCGGCAGCCAGCGGCGCGAGGTCGAGGCGTCCGCCGCGCCCACCGCGAAGCGGGTGCTCTACGTGCTGCGCACCGCGCTCACCGGCGTGCACGCCCTCCGGACGGGCGAGATCGTACCCGACCTCCGCGAGCACCTCGCGCGCTACGGGTTCGAGGAGGCCTCGGCGTTGATCGAGCAGAAGCGCGCCGGCGAGCAGGTGGTGCTGACGGATCTCGACCGCTGGCGCGCCGTCCTCGATCGCGCGTTCGTCGCGCTCGCCGCGGCCGTCGAGGAGTCGCCGCTCCCGGACGAGCCCGGCGGTGTCGACGCGCTCGAAACGTTCGTCATCGAGCTCAGGCGCGCATGGTTCTGACGCTCAACGGGCCCACAGATCGTCGAGGTACGTCGAAGCCGCATTCGGCTTCGCCGTCGAGACACCGAAGCCGACACGCGCCGCCGCACGGCGTCCCACGTCGACACGTGGAAGTAGCGGGAGGGGGCGCTCTGGCCCTTCGACCAGCTCGCTCCGTCCCACGTCCACGTCTCGCCGACGGTGACGCCGTCGGCGAACCCGCCGAAGAGCACGAGCTGGCTGCGCGTGGAGTCCTCCGTCAGCGTCGTCCCGAAGCCAGCGCGCGGACGCACTGGCGAACGAAGGCTGCGCGCTCTGAAGCGACGCGGGCAGTTGCATCGTGAGCGTCGCCTCCGTCGGTCAGCTTCTCGCGTACCTTCATCCGCGATGCGCTCCACCTCGGTCGGTCTGTCCTTCGCGGTCGTCGCGGCCGTCGCGATGGGCCTCGGGTGCAAGAAGCCGCCGGCGCCGAGCGTCGAACCCTTGAGCGCTGCGGAGAGCGACGCAGGGCCGCGCAGGATCGGCGGTAGGTGGGAGCGGCTCGCGACCTTCACCTCGCCGGGACGACTCACGCGGATCTCCAGATCGCGGCTGCGGATCGACGCGCGGCGTCCGTCTGCGGGTGGCGCCGAGGGCGATGTCGTGATCATCGTCGACGCGGCGGGGAAGGTGCTGTCGACGCGCGCACGGGAGCCGAACGCGGTCGCCGATTCCTTCGACGGCAGGTTGCAGTTCATCGCGACGGCGACGGGGTTCGAGCGCCTCGATGTCGACTCGGGAAAGAGGACGCCTTGGACGGGGACCGCGCCGGGGGCGATCAGCGACGATCTGCGGCTCGTGGTCGGCACTCACGACGGCAAATCGGGGCACGAGATCGACATCGACGACATCGCGACCGGCAAGCGCGCGTGCAACGTCGCGATGCCGTTCGCCGGCGGAGGGCCTTGGGGGTTCTCGTTCGTCGGCGGCGGCCGCTTCGTCACGGCGGGAAACCACCGCGGCGAATACTACCTCGACCTCTCGAGCTGCGGCCTGCGGGGTAAGTCGCAATGCTCGGGGATGTCCGACGACGGCCGGATCGTCGTGGAGTTCCCCTGCCAGGGGTACATGCGGCCGTGGACCGACTCGTTCGTGGTGGTCGATCCGAAGACGGGCGCGGAGCAGCGCAAGCTCTCGCTGAACGTCCCGAGGGACGATCCCCAACACGATGCGCCCAACCTCGAGGCCGTGCTCACGCCGAAGGGAGATCGAGTGTTCGTCCTCTTCGACCGCCAGCTCATCGAGCTGCGCGTGTCCGATGGGAAGGAGACCCACCGGGAAAGCGTCGACGATCTCCTGTCGAAGAGTCCTTGGCCGAGACCCACCGTCATGGCGTCCGACGACGTGCTGGTCATCGAGAGCGACGGCAAGGCCACGCCGTTCTCCTTCCCCGCGACGCCCTGAGTCGTCGTCGTGAGTCCCGCTCCTTGCAAGAGAGCGCGACCAAGCATCGTGGCCGCAGTCGTCGCAACGCAGGGGAGCTCCCGTCGATGTTCGATCACGGCTCGGCGACGTGGGAGCTCGACCTCGGCGCGTAGGTCCCGCGCGCTCGTGAACTCGACCCGACCACACAGGCCCGGCTCGATTCGACAGGTTTCTCCCGGGGTTTCGACGCGTTGCGCAAAATATCTTGCGCCGTAACGCTGCGGAAACCTGCGTGGGTGAAAAGGTAATCGTCGCGTTTCGAATGCAGTGCGGCACGCCGCCCATCGCAACGCGTCAACTGCCTCCAGGTTCGAAAGGGACACCGTGATGATCAGTCGGAGCCGAAGAGCCATCATCGGAATCGCCAGCGCGACGACGGCACTGATCGCCGGATCGGGCGTGGCGCTCGCACAGGCCGTCGCGGAGGCAGCGCCTGCAGCAGCGGTCGCACCTGCCGCATCTGCAGCACCCGACCTCGCGGCGCGCGTCGCCGACCTCGAGGCGTACATCCAGAACACCGCGCCGAAGTCGCTCGCGTCCTCGGGACCGGGTCACAACGCGTGGATGATGACGGCCGCAGCCCTCGTCCTCTTCATGACGCTGCCGGGCCTCGCGCTCTTCTACGGCGGCTTGGTCCGTCGGAAGAACGTCCTCTCGGTGTTGGCGCAGTGCCTCGCGTGTGCAGGCATCGTCACGCTCCTCTGGTGGGGCATCGGCTACAGCCTGGTCTTCGCCCCCGGGTCGCCGTTCATGGGCGGCGCGAAGTTCGCGATGCTCAAGGGCGTGACGTCGCTCCCGAACGGCGACTACTCGCCTTGGGTCTCGCACAACATCTTCTCGATGTACCAGCTGATGTTCGCGATCATCACGCCTGCCCTGATCGTCGGCGCGATCGCCGAGCGCATGAAGTTCTCGGCGATCGTCGCGTTCATCGTGGCGTGGATGTTCGTCGTCTACTTCCCCCTCGCCCACATGATCTGGGGGTCGGACGGCTTCATGAACGGCCTCGGCAATGCCAAGGCGTCGATCAAGGCGATCGACTTCGCGGGCGGCACCGTCGTCCACATGTCCTCCGGCTGGTCGGCGCTCGCCCTCTGCATCATCCTCGGCAAGCGCGCGGGCTTCGGGAAGCGCTCGTTCGCGCCGCACAGCCTCGTCCTCACGATGGTCGGCACCGGCATGCTGTGGGTCGGCTGGTACGGCTTCAACGCCGGTAGCGCGGTCGCTGCCGACGGCATCGCGGCGAGCGCGTTCACGACCACCACCCTCGCCGCGGCGGTCGCCGCCACCGTGTGGCCCGCGCTCGAGTGGCTCATCACGAAGAAGCCCACGGTCCTCGGCTTCTGCTCGGGCGCCGTCGCCGGCCTCGTCGTCATCACCCCCGCGGCGGGCTTCGTCTCGCCGACGAGCGCGGTCCTCATCGGCGTGATGGCCGGTGTCGTCCCGTACTTCGCGTGCACCAAGCTGAAGCAGGCGCTCAAGTACGACGACGCGCTCGACACGTTCGGCGTCCACGGCGTCGGCGGCACCATGGGCGCGCTCGTCACCGGGATCTTCGCGACTCCCGACGTGAACGGCAACCTCAACACCAACCTCGGCGCCCTCGTGGGCAAGACCCTCTGGGTCGAGCAGCTCAAGGCGATGGGCTTCACCGTCGCTCTCTCCGTCGGCGCCACCGTCGTCATCGCCTACGCGGTCAAGGCGGCCATCGGCCTCCGCCCGTCGCTCGAAGACGAGGAGACCGGTCTCGACCTCACCGATCACGGCGAGGCGGGCTACCACACCGACGAAGGCTTCGGCGGGCACCGCGAGATCGAAGAGCACGTCGCGGCGACCGCTGCGGAGCCGAGGGGCGAGCCCGTCGCTGCGCAGCCGACGACCTGAATCGACGAACACGAAGGCCGACGCGCCGTCTCCTCAACGGGGACGGCGCGTTCGGTTTTTTGTCACTGTGCGGGGAGCAGCTGACTCTCCGCGATCGACGGCGTTGGTGACGCGCGCGTTCCGGCAGTAGACTTCATCTGCATGTCAGAGCCCGAAACGCCGCGAACCAAACGCCGGAGCGCGTCCGCTGATGCGGCACGCGACGCGGAGCGCGCGCGGCTACGCGCCATGTCGCCACGCGAGCGCGTCCTCCTTGCCTTGCGCGCGGGGGCCGTCGGAGAGCGGTTGTCGCGAGGTCGCCTCGTCCGTCCCTGAGGCGCCGTAATGGGTAGCGCCGACACAGCCATTCTCGAGCTGGCCGAGCGCGTCGCTGCGATGCTGCGCGAGCACGGCATCGAGTGCGCGATGATCGGCGCCGGAGCGATGGCGGTGCACGGCTACGTGCGCAGCACGCGCGACCTCGATTTCGCGGTCGAGGCCGATCTGCTGACCGGGCTGGAGCCCGTTCGTCGGCGGCTGCGCGACGAAGGGCTCACCGTCGAGCTGAGACCGCCGGATATGGACGATCCGCTCGGCGGGTTGCTCGACATCCACGGCGAGCATGGCGAGCACGTGCAGATCGTCAACTACCACAACGACTTCAATCCCGGCGCCGGCATGCTCCCCCACGAGGCCATTCGCGAGGCGCCGACGTATGACTTCGACGGCACCCAGCTGCGGGTCGTCCGTCTCGCGCACCTCGTCGCATTGAAGGTGTACGCGGGCGGGCCGAAGTCGCTCGCGGACATCCTCGGCCTCCTCGACGAGAACCCGGAGGCCCTGGAAGAAGTGCGTGAGGTCTGCGCGCGCCATGGCTTGCGCACAAAGCTGGACAGGATGCTCGCGGCAGCCGACGTCGACGAAGATCCGTAGCCTCGGTCAGCCCGATTCGCTCGCGCTCTTCGGGGCCTTGCGTGCGAGGGTGCTCGCGTTCTCGGCGATGTTCTCGAGAAAGCTCTTGCGCCAGCGCTCTTCGCTGATGCGCTTCGCGCGCTCGTGGAGACGCGCGACGGCGTCGTCGAGCGCATGATCTGCGTCGCGATGGCGGTGGTTCGCGCGCAACGCGACGGCGTACACGAGGCGGATCAGCGACTCGCCTTCGCTCACGCCGCCGAGCGAGCGGAGGATCTCCATCGCGCGCTCGGCGACCTCGAGCGCGTCCTCGCTGCGACGCTGACGAAGCAGGAGCGCCCCGAGCGTCGCGAACCCGTACGCGCGCGCCTCCGGTGCGGAGGAGGCGGCGGCGATGGCCGCGCGCGCTTCTTCTTCGGCGGAGGCCCACTCCTTCTGGAAGGAGAGGATGCCGGCGAGATAGATGCGCGAGAACGCCTCTGCGCGACGGTTGCCGCGGGCCACGAGCTCGTCGCACGCCTCACGCGCGCGTCGAGCGGCGGCTTCGGGATCACCGCGGCGCGCGAGCACGACCGCGTGGTTGACCTTCACCACGGCGGCCATCTCCAAGCCCATCGCCTCGGCGACGGCGAGCACCTCGATGAGCGCGGTGTCGGCCTCCTCGTAGGCGCCGAGCTGGATGTACATGTTCGCGAGGTTCTGCCGCTGCACGCACGCGTTGCGCGCGTCGCCCGCGCGCGCGAAGGCGTCGACCGCGCGCGTGAGGTGCTCGATCGCGGCGCCCGGATCGCCCTGATACGAGGCGTGCTCGGCCGCATAGACGGCGTTCCATCCGTCGACCGACGCGTCGCTGCTCGCGAGCGAGAAGGCGACCTCGGCGACCGCCGCGCACACGGCGTCGGCGCGATCCGGATCGCCCGTGCGCAGGAGCCAGGTCGCAATGCGGAACGCGGCGACGCCGCGCGCGCCTGCGGAGCGCTTGTCGTCCTTGCGCGGCTCCGTCGAGAGGACTGCGTCCGAGAGGCCACCGAGGCGGTCGCGTTGGCCGATCATCCCGCTGGCGACGGCGAGCTCGGCGGCCGACTCGTACCACGCCGCTGAGCCCTTCGGCAGGAGCTCGTAGGCCTCGAACGCGGAGCGCGCGGCGTCGGCGTGACGACCGCGCCAACGATGTGCGATCGCTTGCACGAGGCGCATGCGGCCGGTGGTGTCGGGCGCGCCGGCGGTGCGGCGGATCGCGTGCTCCGCGTGACTGACCGCTTCGTCGAGCGCGTTGCTCAGGAGCGCGCGCTCGGCGGTGAGCGCGAGGCTCTCGAGCGTCGTCGCGGTGATCGCGCGCGCGGGCGCGTCCGTCGGCGACTCGGGGAGCACGGCCCGCATCGTCGTCTGGGAATTGTTCGCCGAGCGCCCGGGATCGATGCTCGCGAGCGACACGCGATGCTTGTCGCGGATCAGCTCGCCGGGGATCGATGGGCACGCGAGCAGCGCCTGCAAGAAGTCGCGCATCGAGCGCCAGCGCTTCTCGGCGTCGGGCTGCAGCGCGCGCGCGACGACCCGAGCGAAGTCGATCGTCGCCGGGCTGATCGTCTCGAGCGATACGACGTCCTTGGCGCACAGCGCGGCGAGCGAGGCTTCGTCGGTCGCGCCGTCGAACGGGCGCTTCCACGCGACCATCTCGTAGAACACGATGCCGAGGGACCAGACGTCCGCGCGCGCGTCGAGCCGCTCGCCGCGCGCCTGCTCGGGCGACATGTACTCGAGCGTCCCGACCCCGCGCTCCTGGGCCGCGTGCTGTGCGTCGCGGCCGCCTTCGGCGAGGGACGCGCGCGAGGTGCCGAAGTCGATGAGCTTGGGGACGAGCGAGCCGATCGCGTTCTGCGCGAGGAAGATGTTCTCCGGCTTCACGTCCCGATGGACGAGCCCGCGGTCGTGGACGGCAGTGAGCGCCACCATGATCGGCACGAGCAGCTCGACCGCCTTCGCGGGCTCGAACGGTCCGCGATCGATCAGCTTCCGCAGATCGTGGCCGCGCAGGAACTCCTGCACGATGAAGAAGGAGCCGTCGTTCGCGTCCTGCCCGATGTCGAGCACGTCGACGATGTTCGGGTGCTCGAGCTGCGTGATCGTCCGCGCCTGCTCGATGAGGCGCGTGACGTGGTGCTCGCTCTCGCGGTGCTCGGGGTGCAGCAGCTTGATGGCGACGCGGCGACCGGTCCACGTGTTCTGCGCCTCGAAGAGCGGCCCCTCCCCGCCTTCGCCACGCAGCGACAGGAGGGCGTACTTCCCCCCGATGACCATCCCGACACGCCAAGGCCGCGGGTCGGTGACCGCGCGCACGACCGCCTGCGACATCGGGTGTCGAGACTACCCGAAAGTCGCTGCGCTTTCTTACCGCGTGCGAGGGGACTACCGTTTTCCACATGCGCCCCCTCTCGCTCGCCGTCCTGGGCGCCGGGTTCGGCGGGATCGGCCTGGGAATCCAGCTGAAGAAGGCCGGTCTCCACGACTTCGTGATCCACGAGAAAGCGGACCGACTCGGCGGCACGTGGAGGGACAACACCTATCCCGGCGCCGCCTGCGACGTCCCGTCGCTCCTCTACTCCTACTCCTTCGAGCCGCGTCACGACTGGCCCCACGTCTACTCGGAGCAGCCGGAGATCCATCGGTACCTCGAGCACTGCGCCGACAAGTACGGCGTGCGGCCGCACATCCGCTTCGGGAGCGAGATCGTCGCTTCGACCTTCGACGCGCGACGGGGTGTCTGGCGCCTCCGCGACGCGCGCGGCATCGAGAGCGAAGCGGACGTGTTGGTCAGCGCCATCGGCCAGCTGAACCGACCGCATGTCCCGGAGCTGAGCGGCCTCGCGGACTTCGAGGGGGAGATCTTCCACTCGGCGCAGTGGAACCACGCGCACGCGCTCGAGGGACGAACGGTCGGCGTGATCGGCAGCGGCGCGAGCGCGATCCAGATCGTACCCCGGGTCGCGCGCTCGGCCGATGCGCTCCTGCTCTTCCAGCGAACCCCGTCATGGGTCATCGAGCCGCTCCCGAACAACCGCCGCTACCGCGCGTGGGAGACGTGGATGCGGCGCCACGTCCCGGGGCTCGCGCGAGCGCAGCGGCTCGCGCTCGCCGCGATGTTCGACGCACGCGTGAGCGCGCTGACCACGAAGGACAGCAAGCTCGCGGCGTTCATGACGTGGGCAGCACGCCGCCACCTCGACGAGAAGATCGCCGACCCGAGCCTCCGCGCGGCGCTCACCCCCGATTACCCGCTCGGCTGCAAGCGCATCCTCGTGTCGAACGAGTACCTCGACGCGCTCGTCCGCCCGAACGTGCGGCTGATCACCGACCGCATCACGCGCATCACTCCACGCGGCGTCCTCGCGCGCTCTCCCGACGGAGAGACGGAGCACGCGCTCGACACGTTGGTCCTCGCGACCGGGTTCGACACCTCGAGCTTCCTCGCGTCGCTCGACGTGCGCGGGCTCGGCGATCGCTCGCTCGCGGAGGCATGGCGCGAGGGCCCGGAGGCGTACCTCGGGATCGTGACCTCGGGGTTCCCGAATCTATTCATGCTCTATGGACCGGGGACGAACCTCGGCCACAGCTCGATCGTCTTCATGCTCGAGCGGCAGATCGGCTACACGCTGCAGTGCCTCGAGCGCATCGCGCGGGACGAGTTGCGCTACCTCGATGTCACGCCGCGCGCGCAGGCCGACTACACGAGAGAGATGCAGCGTCGCCTCGACGACACGGTCTGGAGCGCCGGCTGCACGAGCTGGTACCGCACCGCCTCGGGCCGCGTCCACGCGAACTGGCCCGGCTCCCTCTTGGAGTATCGCTTTCGCACGCGCCGCCCGGATTGGACGGCGTTCGACGCCGTAGAGCGCGATCGTGCGCTGCACACCTCACGGCGCACAGCTGTTCAGGCCGCCGCAGCCGGGGGCGGCAGGGACGACGACTGACTCGTCGCACACGGGCGCCGCGAGATCGAACAGCATGTACTCGAGCGCGAGCTCTTGCGGCGTCATGGTGTTCGTCGTGCAACCGCTCGGAAAGTCCTTGCCGGGACTGTCCCCGGAAGACACGTGGATGTCGCTGAAGACGAATCGACCGCAGCGGCTCGCGACAGGCACGGAGAGCGGTGTCGCGAAGCTCATGTACTGCGTCGAGTGCGGGTACGTCTTGCCCGTCGAGTCCCGGCCGTTCTCCGCGTAGATCCACTCGCGCACGCGCGTGGTGTCGATCGCGTTCACGCTGTTCTTCGGCTCCTTGACGGTGATCACACCGAGCGTCGTGGAGGCGCCGATGTTCTTCAGCCAGTTCGCGAGGACGCTCCCCTTCGGGAAGCTCGTGACGATCTTCTCGTCGAACGCGACGACCGTGCCGGCGCTCGAGAGCAGCGCGGGAGAGGGGTAGTTCCAGCTCGCGAGCGTCGAGAACGCGTCGGTGCCCGTGCCGGGGCCCCTCCGGATCCAATAGTTGTGATAGTGCGACGCGAACACGCGACCGCCTCCGCCGACGTACGACTTCATGGCCGCGAGCGCCGTCGTCGACTTCGTCCCGGGGAACCGACCACCGAGATAGGTGTTGGCGGGATCGCCGTACTCGTCCCCTTCGCACGCGAGCAGCACGAGATCGTACTTGCTCAGCTCGGCGGTGCTGTTCCACAGTGTGGTCGCGACGGGGAAGGTCGCCCCGCCGAGAGCGGCCGAGTACTTCCCGGTCGCGGCTGCAATCGTCCCGCCGCCGCCGCCGAGGTTCACGGCGGTCGGTGGGCTCCCCTTGAACAAGTTGACCCGACCGGTGCCGCCGGCATTGGTGAACTCGGTGTCGGCGATACCGACTTTGCGCAGCAGGCACTCGAGCGGATCGAAGCCGCCGGTGGCGAGCGCGATCTGCGGCATGTCTCCTTCCGTCGTGTTCTTCGGCAGGCGGGTGAGGTCGGCGACGACGGCGGTGTCCGCGCAGGCCGTGGTGCTCACCGTGATGCGGCGTCGCCATTTTCCGGTCTGGATGACCAGCGGCACGGCGCCCACGGGCGCGTTCCTCAACGTGAACTTCCCGAACGCGTCCGTCACCGTGGTGACCAGCGGCGCGCCCTGGAGCCCGTGCGCGCATGCCTCGCACGCGGCACCACTCGCGAACGAGCCGAGCGGAGCGTTGGGCACATAGACGTAGACGTTGGGCAACGGATTCTTCCCCGCCGGATCGCGCACCGTCCCGCTGATCGACGTGGTGCCCGCCGGACAAGTGGTCTGCTGGCACTCCCAGCCGACGCAGCCACCACCGCCACACACGTTGTCGATACCGCCGCCGCCGCACGTCTGCGGGAGACCGCAGCCCCCACAGTCGGAGGTCAGGCCGCCGCAGCCGTTCGGGTTCTGGCCGCACGAGCCAGGGAAGTCGGTGCAAGCCTTGGGTACGCAGTCATCGCCAGCGACCTCGGTGAAGGTCGTGTCGCTGGCGTCGCCCCGGACGTCGACGACGAACGTGTCGGCGACGACCGTGGAGTCGTCGCTCACCCGCGCGTCGGTCATCAGCGCGTCGGGGGTGTCCTCGAGCGTCGCGTCGAGCGTGGTGACGGTCGTCGTGTCGACGGTCGAGGTGTCCGCGGTCGAGGTGTCGGTCCCAGCGTCCGCGCCGGTCGAGTCGCCCCGCACGTCGGTGTCCGCCGCCGGAGCGTCCTCGACGACGTCGGTGTCCACGACACTGACCTCGGAGGAGCCCCCATCGCTCGCGCCGCAGACGCACGGCTCGAGCCCCAACCCGTCGGGGCGACAAGCCTGCCCCCCGGCACAACCTCCGGGACCGACGCAGGTTATCGACTGCCCCGCCGAACAAGACGGATCGCCCCCGGCTGGCAGCACGAGGCTGTCGCCCGAGCAGCCGGCCAACACCAACCACCCGAGCAAACCAATACGAGCAGCGCGCATTCGGCGACCCTCCCTCGACGGCGAGAGTACACGTCTTCGGGAGCGGCGCTGAGCGTCCCGAGGCTGTGAAACATGTTCTAGTCGGGCTACCCTCGGGCGCCATGCCCGACGTCCTCTTCGAAAAACGCGACGACGGCGTCGCGCTCGTCACGCTCAACCGCCCCGACGCGCTCAACGCGCTCGGCGAAGATCTCCCGCGACTTTTCGCTGAGGCGCTCGACGACTGCGCAGTCGATCCGAAGGTGCGCTGCGTCGCGATCACCGGTGCCGGACGCGGGTTCTGCGCCGGTGGGGACGTTCGCGGCATGAAGGGGATGATCGCCGGCACGGCCCAGCGCGTCCCCGCGGACGACGACATCGAGGGCTCGATCGCGATGTTCAAGGCGTTCCAGGACGCGCTGATCCTGCGCCTCCACCTGTTCGCGAAGCCGACCGTGGCGCTGGTCAACGGTCCGGCCGCGGGCGGAGGGATGGGGCTCGCGCTCGCATGCGATCTCCGTATCTGCTCCGACCGCGCGAAGTTCGTCACCGCGTTCCGCAACATCGGTCTCAGCGAGGACTGCGGCGTGGCGTACTTCCTCGAGCGCATCGTCGGGCGCGGCGTCGCGCTCGAGCTCCTGTACCTGCCGCAGCCGATCGACGCCGAGCGCGCGCTCGCCCTCCACCTCGCGAATCGCGTGGTGCCGCACGACGAGCTCCTGACCGCGGGCGTCGCGCTCTGCCGCGAGATCGCCGAGGGTCCCACGGCGTCGTTCGGACGCATGAAGGCGAACCTCGCGTTCTCGGAGACCGCGCGCCTCGCCGAGGTGCTCGATCGCGAGGCCCTCTATTGGAAGCTGAGCCAGCGGGGCGCCGATCACCGCGAGGCCGTGAGCGCGTTCCTCGAGCGGCGCAAGCCGGTGTTCACAGGCGCGTAGCGCCGCCCCGGCTCACATCACGCGGAGATCGCGTCCACGCCGTCGAAGAAGGAGATCACTCCAGTCTCGAGCGCGTACTCCGCGCCGACGATGGTGACCTGACCGCTCGAAGCGCGCGCCGAGAGGACCGGGCTCGTCGTGCGGAGCGCGCGGGCCGAGGCGATGACGTTGTGGCGCACGCCGAGCCGCACCGCTTCCTCGCGAGGGATGTCCGTCGCGGCGACGTCTCGCACCGCGGGGGTGATGCGCTCGATGATCTCGCGCACGTTCGCCGACGGCGCATCGGCACCGCCGCGGAGCACGTCGACGGTCGCCGCGACGGCGCCGCAGCGCGAATGACCGAGCACGACGACGAGCTTCGTGCCGAAGGTCGCGGCCGCGAACTCGATGCTCCCGACGAGGGACGGCGCGACCACGTTCCCCGCGACCCGCACCACGAACAGATCGCCGAGCCCGCAGTCGAAGACGATCTCGGCGGGGACGCGCGAGTCGGAGCAGCACAGGATCACCGCGAAGGGGGACTGACTGGCGACGAGCGCGCCGCGCCGCGACTGCGCAGCGAGCGCTTCGACGCTGCGTAGGTTGTTCGCGAAGCGCCAGTTTCCCTCCTTCAGCGCCTTCAGAGCTGCGGGAGCGTCGACGGGGTGAGAGATCTCGGACATGACGTGACTCCTTGCTGGTGGGGAAACGCGACTCACGACGTAGTGGCGCCTGCGGTGTCTGCGGCGCCCGCCGCTTCGCGCGCGGGGACGAAGCTCGAGAGCGTGGC
>JBKJQC010000508.1:0-6661 GCA_046593995.1 Polyangiales bacterium | reverse complement strand
GAGCTCGGTGTACCCGCGGGTCGCGACCTCGACGACGTCTCCGGGCTTGAGATCGGTCCAGCGGATGTGGAGCGCGCCCCCCTCGTCGATCTCCTGCGGGACCGCGATCGTCCCGTCGGTGCGGTGCACGCGCGCGCGCACCACCTCGACGATGTCCCCCTCCGCGGGGACGTGCGGCTCGTCGAGATCGCTCGAGTCCTTCGGCGGCTTCACCACCTCGCGCGTGTAGTGCACGAGCTGGATGACGCGACCGGCGTCGTCGACGGTGACGACGCGGACCCAGTCGAGCTGGCGGTCGTAGACCTCGACCGGCACGTTCGCGTTGGTCGGGAGCTTGTCCTTCGGGAGCCGGTTCTTCAGGAACGTCTTCGGCTCCGGCATGTACTTCTCGTCGTCCGGGTGCTGCTCCCCGAAGGCGAGCGTCTCCTCGGCGCGGAGGAAGGGCGAGCCCGGATCGAGCTGGCGGGCGCGCACGAGCGCCTCCTTCGCCATGGCCTTGTCCTTGGGATCGGCCGAGGCCGCGAGCGCCTGGGTCAGCGCATCGAGGACGCCCTTCTTGTTCGGCGCGTACCCGCTGGCGAGGCCGAGGTAGCGGCGGTGCTCGCTCGCGAGGCCGGTCTCGCGGAGGATGCCCGCGATGGCCTCGATCTCGTCGGCGGAGGCGAGGAGACGGAAGCTCGCGATCGTCGCTGCCTTCACGGCGTCGGTACCGAGGATCTTCTTGCTCGCGACGAACTCTCGCGCGGACTCGCGCGGCCACACGGTGAGCGCCTGCGCGCGCGCGGTGGTGACGAGCTGCGGTCGGCCGAAGCGGGTCTGCGCGATCAGGCGCAGCACCATCGTCGGGGTGGCCGGACCTTCCGCGTCCCAGATCGCCTTGTATGCGGCGAACGCAGTCTCGTCGTGGCCGAGAGCGTCCTGCAGGCGCGCGCGCACCACCTTTGCGTCGAGATCGTTCGCAGTCTTCAGCTCCGTCGACGCGACGGTGGCCGCTGCCCAGTCGACGTAGCCGGCGTCGAGCCGCGCGTTGACGAGCGCGCGCCGCGCGAACTTCGCGACCGGCTCCCAGCCCGAGTCGCCGCTGCGTTCGAGCGCGACGCCGAGCCAACCCGTGAGGTTCGCCCGCGTCGTCGCGAGCAGACCCGCGAGCGCGAGGACATCGGGGCGGGGGCTCTGCGTGACGACGACGTCGAGGAGACCCTGCAGCTTCGGGCTCCGCTGATCGTCTGCGCCGCCGAGCTTGCGCGAGAGCGCCGCAGCGAGGGCTTCGTCGGTGGTGGCGCCCTTCTCGCTCACGGCGAGCGCCTTGCCGAGCGGCGTCGTGACCGGCGTGCTCTTCGGCGGCGTGACGTTGGCCGGGAGCTTCGACAGATCGTCGTGGAAGGTGGCGCCGATCGGCTCGCCGATCTCGTTCGTGATCCGCGCGCGCACGCGACCTGCGTCGGCGCTCGGTCCGGAGCAGACCTTGAGCGCGACGAGGTGCGGACCCTTCGTGGTCTCGACCTTCGCCGCAAGTCGATCGCCGAGGGCCAACACGTGCTGCTCGTCGCTGCGAGCGACCGTCGCTCCGTCGAAGATCACGCGCACGGCGCCGCTCGCCGCGACGCGGACGACGACCGGGCCGTCCTTCTCGATCGTGGCCACCGTTGCGAGGTAGCTGCAGCTCTCCTTGCGCGGGTAGATGAAGACTTCGAGCGGCGTGCCGCGCGCGGAGATCAGCTCTGCGGGGACCGCGCGCCACTCGACCTGGAACGGTCCGTCGTCCCACTGCGCGTCGAGCTGTCGATAGAGCGCGACCGAGAGCGGCTTGCCGTCAGGCTTCTCGGGTGGCGCCACCTCGGGACCTTCGGCTTTGTCGAGCCCGGTGCCGGTCGTGTCCTTGAACGGACCGACGAGGCGCCACGCCGACACGAGGCCGATCTTCGCGTCCTCCGTGCGGCCCGCGGGGGTGCCTCCGTCGGGCGCGATGGAGCGCGCGATCGTCGTCGCCTCCATCGAGAGCTCGCGCGCCTCGGGCTTGCCCTTGTCCCCGGCGAGCGCCGTGGCGATGCGGCCGAGCGACGTGCGCGCGAGGCCGGCGCGTGCTTCGTCTGCGAGCTGGGGGATCGCCATGATGGCGCCGATGGCGAACTTCCCGCCGCCGAGCGCGTCGCGGATCGCCCGCTTCTCGAGCTGCAGGATCATCTCGTCGGCCGTCGCGCCGACCCACATCTCCTCGGGGGGCGGCGCCGCGACCTTCGCGGCGGGCGCGAGCTTCGGCGCGCCCACACCGCTGCCCTTTCCATCGAGAGGGCTCGCGGATCCCATCGGGATCGCCGCCTTCTTCCCTGCGCTGGTGCTCGCCATGGGCGGCGGCTTCGCGCTCGCGGACCCGCTCCCTTTCGGGCTCGGCTCCTTCTGTTGCGCGCCCGCGTCGCCGGTCGACATGGCGACCAGGGCAACGATCGGGGAGAGGACGAATGCGAGCGAGACGAACGCGCGCGAGCGCGATTTGCCGACGGCCATCGCCGCGCTACCTACTCCGAAAAGAGGCGCGCGTAACGGAGGTTCTCAGCTGCCGAGATGCGCATCCGCCCCACGCTGCCGCAGGCGACGACGCGCCAGCGCCGTACCCGCGACGAGCGCGGCGAGGCCGAAGGACACCGTGCGCGATGAAGCCTCGCGCGAGCCCGAGATGCGCGATCCCGAGACGCGCGATCCCGAGACGAGCGAGCACGCCGTCGTCGACTTGATCGGCTGTGCCTCGGGGAGCGTGTCGTCTGGCTTCGCGTTGCCCGTCTCGCTCGGCGGCGTCACGGCGTCTTCTGCGACCGCGCCGGTGTCCTCGACGACAGGCGTGGTGCCCGTGTCCACGACGGCCGTTCCCGTATCGGGTCTCCCGGCATCGGCGGCCGGTCCTGCGTCGGTGCTGCCACCGCACGTCGGCGCCGCGGCGAACGCCTTGGCCTTGGCGCAATACCCCGCCGCATAGGGGGTGAGCTGCACGCCCATGTGGATCGGGTACGGCTGCGGCGCGGGCTTCGCCGCGCACCACTCGATCACCGTCCCCGCGGATCCTTGCGCGTCGCCCCAGCCCGCGCACGAATCGGTGCCCACGCCTTGCGCGATGTTCTGCCACTCCATGCGGCAGGTCGCGAGCTGCGCGCTCGGACACTCGTAGTAGAAGTAGCCGCGCACCGGCTCCGCGTAGGTGGCCGGGAAGCCCCCCGAGCTCTTCACGAAGACGCCGTGGATGACGGCGCGCGTCGCCGTCGACACATCGTTCGCATTCGGCTCGTAGGTGATCTTCTCGACGTCGGCCCAGACCCCGGCCGGGCTGCTCGCCGAGGCGACGCCTTCGCCGACCAAGAGCGTGGCGAGCGTCATCGCGGAGAGCGTCGAAGCGAAGGTCAGGAGCGCGGCGAGCTTCTTCATGCCGCCTTCATGCGCGCCCACGGCCGAATCCTTCACGAGTCCTTCCCGGCGAGGAGAAGTGCGCGAGAGACGCTGCGAAAACATTTTCGCGCGTAGGTCCTTGCGCGGGTCCGGTCTGTGCGCTAGTGGTACTACCAGTGACTGGTACTACCAGTCCTCCTTCGAGGTAGCGCTCTCCCCATGGCCCGAAACGACAAGAAACGCGCGGCAGAAGAGACGGCCGATCGCCTGAGAGACCAGATTCTCAAGGGTGAGTACCCGGCCGGACGCGACTTGCCGGGAGAGCGCGAGCTCTCCATCAAGCTCGGCGTCAGTCGCCTCACGTTGCGCGCTGCGTTGACGCGGCTCGAGGCCGAGGGGCTGGTCAAGCCGGTCCACGGCTCGGGCAACCGCGTCCTCGACTTCCGCGCGACGGGCGGGGTCGAGCTCCTCGGCCACCTCCTCGTCATCGGCGCGCAGCCAGCGCCGGGAGAGCGCGGCGGCTCCGCGCAGAAGAGCATCGAGCTCCTCTCGAACCTCCTCGAGCTCCGACGCTTCGCCGCCGTCGAGGCCATCGGCATCGCCGCCCAGCGCGCGACCGTCGACGAGATCGCCGAGCTCCGCGCCCAGATCGACAAGCAGGCCTCGCTCCTCGCGAAGCCCGACGAGTACATCCGCGCGGATCTCGACTTCGCGCGCATGCTCGCACGGGCGACGCACAACCTCGCGCTCTCGCTCCTCGCGAACACCATCGTGCGCGTGCTCGAGGCGCAGGAGGGCATCGCGTTCACCTTCTTACTCGATCTCCCGGGGACGATCGCGGTCTACCGCCGCTTCATCGATCTCATCGAGTCGCGTGACGTGCAGGCCGCCCGCGCCTTCTCGCGCCGCCTGATCACGAATTTCGACCGCGGGCTCATCGCCCGTCTCAGGTCGCTCTCGAATCTCACCGAGGCCGATCCGGCCCCCGAGACGAAAGACCTTACCGCGTCCGAGCTCCCGCTCGATCGCGACCATGTGGAGGAGTCATGACGCTGCTCTCGTTCGAACGTCGATGGGCCCAGGCGATCCTCGAGTGCTTCGCGCCGCCATCTTTTTCTGGTGCCGGAAGCGGAGCCGCTCGTGACGGCCTCGTGCCCGTCGAGGGAGAGGTCGACTACCTGCGCGCATTCGACGTGATGTGCGCGTCGTCGACGGCGAAGGCGCGCCTCGGGATGCGGCTCGCGGTGTGGCTCTTCGCGCTCGCGCCGATCTGGTCGTTCGTCTCGCTGCGAACGCTCGCGGGCTTCCCGATCGATCGCCGCGCGGCGTTCCTCGACCGGCTGCTCACGTCGAAGATCTACATCGTCCGCGAGCTCGGTCTCCTCCTCAAGCTCTCGGCCTCGTTCGCGCTCATGGCGTCCCCCGCGGTGCGCGCGCGCTGCGGGTACGACCGTCGCGGCGGCGTCTCGCCCGAGCCGCGCGCCACCGCACGCGGAGTCGAAGCCGCGCTTCCTACCGCAGATGGGCGTCGCCCGCGCGCGCTCCCCCTCCTGACTCCTTCCTTCCGACCGTCGCACACCGGAGCCGCGTGATGAGCACCCTTCTGATCGAGGACGAAGCGGACTTCGTGATCGTCGGCACCGGCGCAGGCGGCGCCACCGCAGCGCGCGTGCTCGCCGCGGCGGGGCACTCGCTCGTGATGCTGGAAGAGGGCCCGCAGCTCGAGACGAAGAACCGTCCGCGCGAGCTGATCCACGCGATGCGCCAGTCGTTCCGCGATTTCGGCACATTCACGACGAACGGCACGCACCCGATCCCGCTCCTCCAGGGGCGCTGCGTGGGTGGCAGCACCGCGATCAACTCCGGCATCATCTGGCGCCTCCCGGAGGACGTCCGGCAGGACTGGATCGAGAACCACGGCCTCGGCGATCTCCTCGAGGAGAAGGGGCTCGAGCGCGCGTTCGACATCATCGAGGACGAGCTCCAGGTCCGCGAGACGGACACGAGCATCCAGGGGAACAACGGCCTCAAGATGGCGCTCGCGTGCGAGAAGCTCGGGCTCCCCGGCAAGCCGATGCACCGGAACGCGAAGGACTGTCAGGGGCGCGGCGAGTGCCTCCAGGGGTGCTCGGGCGAGGCGCGTCAGAGCATGGACGTGAGCTACGTCCCGCGCGCGATCCGCGACGGCGCGCGTCTCCACGACATGTGCCGCGCGACGAAGATCCTCATCCAGCACGGCCGCGCGGTCGGTGTGGAGGGCGAGGTGCTCGATCGCGAGACGCGCAAGGTCAAAGGTCGCTTCGTCGTCCGCGCACGTCGCGGTGTCATCGTGGCCGCGAGCGTCATCTGGACCCCGGTGCTGCTCCGCAAGAGCGGCATTCGCGGCTACGTCGGCGATCGCCTGCAGCTGCACCCCGGCTCCGCGATCGTCGCGCGCTTCGACGAGCCCGTCACGATGGGGTTCGGCGCGACGCAAGCCTACGAGGTCCCGATGCGGCATCGCGGCTTCAAGATCGAGTCGCTCACGCTCCCTCCGGAGATGCTCGCCGCTCGTCTGCCCGGCGCCGGCGCCGCGTGGCAGAAGCATCTCGGCGAGCTCGATCACTACGCGCAGTGGGCGTCGATCATCCGCATGAAGGCGCACGGCACGGTTCGGCCCTCGTGGCTGCACGGCGGCGCCGACGTCCGCTTCATGCCGACGCGCGGCGATCTCCATGTCGTCCGCGAGGCTCTCTCGCTCATCTGCCGCATGTTCTTCGCCGCGGGCGCGAGCGAGGTCTACCCGGGTATCGCGCGCCTCCCCGCCGTCTTCACGGACGTCTCGCAGGTGAAGCTCCTCGAGGAGCAGGACGTGAAGATGTCCGACTTCCATTTCATGGCGTCGCACATGTTCGGCACCGCCGTAGCCGGCTCCGATCCGGGGACGAGCGTCGTCGGGCCGGATCTGCAGTGCCACGACGTGCGCGATCTCTACGTCATGGACGCGAGCGTGTTCCCGACCAACCTCGGCGTGAACCCGCAGCACAGCATCATGGCGCTGAGCCGCCTCGCGGCGACGCGGGTCGCCGAGCGCGCGCTCTCCGCCGCTGCGTGACCCGTCGGCGGTGCACGCGCGAACGGGCAGAACGCGCCTCGATGCCGAGTGCGTCGAGGCGCGCCACGATGCGCGGATCGGAGCGACACGCTCTCTGAGGTTGACGTATCGGCGGGAGCGTCTATCTTGCGCGGACTTTCGGGGCCTGCCGCTTTAGCTCAGTGGTAGAGCAGCGGTTTCGTAAACCGCAGG
>JBKJQC010000407.1:0-5472 GCA_046593995.1 Polyangiales bacterium | reverse complement strand
TGCCGATCGCGGCCGCGCCCTCACGTCGCTCGTCGACGCTCACGTCGTCGACCCCGACTTCAGAGAAACCAACAGGGAGACGGGGAGACGGGGGGAGACGGGGAGGAAAAAAGAGTGCTGCCGCGCGCACGCGATGGCGTGGTCGCAGCCACCGCAGCCACCCCGAATCAGAGACGCTCGGCAGACCGCTCGGAGCTCCCTCACGGCTCCCCGGCTCACCGTCTCCCTGTTTGTTCTCGGTGGCGCGATCACGGCGAGGCCAGCGAGAACGGCGAAGACCTGGAGCGAAGCGGGCGGCAGCACTCTCGAGAACCTCCGTGCCTCCGTGTTCACTCGATCAAGCACGCCGATCTCGAGAATCGCGCCCGGTGATTTTAATCAGCAGGACGTCGAGGAGGTGCCGGACATCCGGGGCATCTTCTTCATGCTCTGCACGATGTCCCCGATCGCGATCGGGAATGTCATGTGGCCGCCGGGAATCCATAGGATCGGCGGCTCTCGCCAGCGCTTCCACTGCTGCGCGACGAGGTCGGCCTTGAGGTAACCGTCTTCGCGGGCGGCGACCCAGAGCTGTCGTTCGTTCGGGATGAGTGGCATCGCGCTCGTGAGGGGGACGCGCGTGAAGATGTCGCGTCGGCGTGCGCGGTCGATGCCGAAGCGCTCGAGATCGTCCTTCATGCGCCAGAGGATCGGCGCCTCTTCGATCGCATCGGTCAGCTCGAGGTGCGCGATCATCGGCACGATGTAGTCCGGGAGCGGGGCGACGCAGCCGGTCAGCATCGTGATGCAGCCGCCGAGCGAGAGACCGGTGATGCCGACCTCTTCGTATCCGAGCTGCCGGCACCAGGCCATGAAGCTCCGGACGTCCATCACGGCCTGTCGCACCGACTCGAGGGAGCGCACGAGATCCGCCGTCCAGAACCACTCGCCGTGGAAGAGCTGTCCGCCGGGGCTGCGTCGGCCGTGGAAGGGGAGCTGCACGTGCGCGACGTCGACGCCGAGCTCGCGGTACCAGAGCGGCAGGAGCGTCGCTTCCTCGACCCACGATCCAGGCTCGAGCCAGCCGTGCACGTAGAGCAGGATCGAGCGACGACGACGCTTCTTCTGGTGGACCCAGCGCGCGTACGCCGAGAGGTTCGAGTCGTAGATCGAGGTGTGACGGCGCTGGTACGCGGGCGAGAGCGGCTCGTGCAGGCTGCGCCAGCTGACCGTCTCGGTCGAGACCGAGCCCACGCTGAAGCGTGGTGAGACCCGTCGGACCTCCGGCACCTTCGGCGGCTCGGGCAGCAGCTCGTCGAGCGGGAGACCGAAGTACGGCGTCAGCTCGTGGCTCGTGTCCGTGTGGGTGCCGCGGAGGTGCAACAGCCGTGACAGAGTGCCCACGACCGAGTCGATCCGCTCGCCATAACCCATTGCCGCGCGATCATCGCATGGGAGCGCGCGTCAGGTGAGCTGATCGCGCACGGGCTCGATCAGGGCCGGCGGCTCTTCCCCGATGCGGAGCCGCAGATCGCTCTCGATCATCGTGGAGAGCTGCAAGAGCGGCAGATCGTTGAGGTCGACGCCGAACGGCTCCTCCAGCTCGTCGCCGATCGAGTCGAGGCCGAAGAACGCATAGGAGACGAACGCGACGACCAGCGGGGTCGCGATCTTCACCGTCTCGTAGAGGCCGAACGGGAGGAGCAGACAGTAGAGCGCGACGACGCGGTGGATGAGGACCGTGTAGGAGAACGGAATCGGCGTGCTCCGAATGCGCTCGCACCCACCCTGGATGTCCGTCATCTGCGCGAGCGACGCCTCGACGGTCATCAGGTGGAGCGGCTCGATCCACCGCCAACGCCACGCGCTCTGCAGCCGGTCGGCGATGTTCGCGACGATCGCGGTCGGCACGTTGCGCTCGCTCCGCAGCGCCGCGACCTCGTCCGCGGGGAGGTGTCGCGCGAGCTCCTCGAACGGCGTCTCGCGGCGCAGGTGCATCCGCAACGCGTGCGCGAACGCGATGACCCGGTGCACGAGCTCGCGCTGGAAAGCGACGACCTTCTCGAGCTGGCGCGCGTCGTCGTCACGCTGCATCGGCGCGAGCTCGGGTACGTGGATGAACAGCTGGATCTGTCGCGCGAGGGTGCGGCTCGTGTTCACGAGGCTCCCCCACAGCCGCCGGCCTTCCCAGTAGCGGTCGTAGCTCGTGTTGTTGCGGAAACCGAGGAAGATGCCGAGCGGGAGGCCGATGATCGTGAACGGCGTCGGCGTGAGGGTCAGGCGGAACTGCGGGTACCTCATCTCGATGAAGGTGAGGAGGGCGGCGATCGCGGTCGTGACGACCACGCGCCGCCAGATCCGCGGCAGGACGCTCCCCCGTATCCGAAACAGCAGCTGGACGTAGCCGAGCTTGTCCTCGACGATCATCGCGGGCCCATTCGACCGAGGATGATAGGCGATGCTGCGTGCGCTGCGTGATCCAGAGCTGAGCGTCGTGGTGAGAGACCGACGGATCCTCCGCTACGAGAGCGCCGACGCGACGCTCGATCGCCCCGGCCACGTGCGCGCAGCCTCGTCGGTCGCCTGGATCGGCTCACGGCTCGCGATCGTGCAGGACGACGCGAACTTCGTCGCCTTCGTCGATCCCCGTGGCGGGCCACACGCCTGGGAGGCCGACTCCTATGCGCTCGAGGCGGGTGAGGGTGGGCTGCGTCAGTTCGACGAGCAGCGCGGGAACAAGAAGCACAAGCTCGATCTCGAGGCGTGCGTCGCGGTCTCGGGGCGCCTGATCGCGTTCGGCTCGGGCTCGACGTCGCGTCGCGAGCGGATCCTCTCCGCCGACGCCGACATGCGGGACGTCCGCCTCTTCGACGCGCACGCCTTGTATGCGGCGCTGCGCGCGCGCGAAGACTTCGCCGGCAGTGAGCTCAACCTCGAGGGCGCGACGCTCGTGCCCACCCATCGTGTAGGGGACGGCGGACTCCGCGTTCGCCTCTTCCAACGTGGGAACGGCGCGCCTCGCGGAGCGCTCGTGCCGCTCGACGCGACGTGCGACATCCCGGCCGAGGAGCTCCTCTCTTACCTGCACGGCGGCTTCGTCCCCGCGATCGACGCCGTCACGGCGTACGATCTCGGGACCGTCGGCGGCGTCCGGCTCACCTTCACCGATGCCGCGACCGTCGGCGAGCGCGTCTTCTATCTCGCCGCCGCGGAGGCATCCCCCGACACCTATCGGGACGGACCGGTCGCCGGCGTCGCCATCGGAGTGCTGGGCGACGTCCCGCGCTTCGCCGAGGTTCGCACCGCGGACGGTGCCGTATTCGACGCAAAGGCCGAGGGCCTCGCGTTCGATCCGAACGACCCGAGGCGCGGCTGGGTGGTGATCGACCGCGACGACCCGAAGGCCGCCGCGGAGATCTGGTCGTTCGAGCTGCTCGGGCCTTGGTGAGCTCTACGGCGTGCGCGCGCCTCGCCGCGCCCGCGTCGCGGGGGTACGCGAGCGGGATGCTCACGCTCCATGGTTTCCAGTTCTCGCCCAACACCCGCCGCGCGCAGCTGGGGCTCGAGGAGGCCGGCCTTCCTTACGAGCTCGTGCCAGTGGATCTCATGTCCGGCGCGCAGAAGTCGTCGGAGTACCTCGCGCTGAACCCGACGGGGCGCGTCCCGGTGCTCCGCGACGGGGACTTCCTCCTCTGGGAGTCGAACGCGATCCTCGAGTACGTGACGGCCCTTGCCCCGGACAAGGCGCTCGGCGCGCAGAGCTCGCGTGAACGCGGCCACCTCGCGCAGTGGATCTTCATGAACGCCGCCCACCTCTCGCCGGCGATCGCGCACATCTTCGCGCACACCATCCGTCTGCCGGAGGATCAGCGCATCCCGCAGCTCGTGGCCAACGGCAGGAACGAGCTCGATCGCTGCCTCGTACCGCTCGACGCGGCGCTCGCCGGCAGGGAGTGGATCGCCGATCGGTTCACCATCGTCGACATCTCGATCGGCGCGACGCTCGGTGCGGCCCCGATGCTCGGGATCGATCTCGGGAAGTGGCCCAACGTCGCCGCGTGGCATGCTCGCGTCCGCGAGCGCGCGTCGTGGAAGAAGGTCTACGGCGCCTAGAAAAAAAATCCGAAATCGGGACGACGCTCGCCGATCGGCATCGGACTGCAGGTGAGCTCCCCCTATCGGTTTCGTGTCGCCATCCTCGATGTCGACGGCACCCTGGTCGACAGCAACGACGCCCACGCCTTTGCCTGGGTCGATGCCCTCCGCGAGCACGGGCTGCACGAAGCACCGGAAGCGAGCTTCGACAACATCCGCAAGTTGATCGGCATGGGCGGCGACAAGCTCCTGCCGCGCGTGGCGCACATCTCGGAGGACTCGCCGTTGGGGTCGAAGATTGCCGATCGTCGCGCGGCGATCTTCCGTGACCGCTACCTCCCGGGGCTGCGCCCCTTCCCTGACGTGCGCGCGCTGATGCTCCGGATGCGGGAGGCCGGCATGAAGCTCGTGGTCGCGAGCTCCGCACGCGCCGAGGAGCTCGCGCCGCTCCTGCGCATCGCCGGGGTCGACGACCTGATCGAGAAGAGGACGTCCTCCGACGACGCCGACAGCTCGAAGCCCGATCCGGACATCATCACAGCCGCCCTGAAGCGTGTGTCCGCGCTCCCTGCCGACGCCGTGATGCTCGGAGACACCCCTTACGACGTCGAGGCCGCGAAGAGCGCAGGGGTCCCGACCATCGCCCTACGCTCCGGCGGCTGGGACAGCCGAGGGCTGGCCGACGCGATCGCCATCTACGACGACACCGGCGATCTGCTGCGGAAGTTCGACGCGTCTCCGCTCGGTCAGCTCGGTCAGGGGGCCTCGGCCGTGACCACCGCGCGCTGATCCCCTCGCCTCGCAGTACCGGTCACGCTCGCGAACAGGGCCGCCCCGGAGATCGTTCACGTCTCACGCCTCACGTTCACGTTCACGGGCGAGAGTGCTTCGCGCTGCCCGTCTGCTTGCTCGCGCGGACCTGTCAGGTGCCATCAGCTACGATCCACGTCACGGCGACGCGAGACGCCCTCTTGCCGTGAACGTGAACGTGAGACGTGACCGTGAACGGAGCGGAGCGATGCCCGCGTCAGCGTCTCCTCTCAAGGCTTGGCGAGGATGTCGATCAGCTTCCCGAGGATCGCGACGTCATCCGCAAGATCCTCGTCGAGGCGATCGCCGATGCGCGTGAGCACCTTCGGGAGGAAGTCCTCGAGGAGCTTCTTCGCCGCGACCTTGTCGGTCTGTGCGAGCTTCGTCGCGTCGCGGAAGGCGACGTAGAACGAGAGGATGATCTCGTTCTTGTCGATCGACGTGTTCGCGTAATACGGCGCGACGACCGTGCCGTCGTGTTGGACGGTCAGCTCCTGCGACTCGTAGGTCGTGGTGCCGGGGAGGCGGTACTTGAGCGAGAGCTTAGCGACGTCGTGGGTCGACCCCGTGCCCGACTCGCTACCAGGG
>JBKJQC010000376.1:0-2682 GCA_046593995.1 Polyangiales bacterium | reverse complement strand
TCGGCGGCGGCTTCCATCGATGCGGGGCAGCTCGCCGAGCACGTCGATCGGGACCTCGGCGCCGCGACTTGGCGGCAGCGGCGGCGCGAATCGAGGGTGTGTCGACGACGGCGCGCGTCCTGAGGCTCGACGCGAAGAGGCTCGCGGCGCGCGCCGCGAGGGGTGAGACCACGGAGCTGTCGCTCGGGCATCCGATGCAGTTCGTGGAGCTGTCGGCGATGCCGGCGCTCGCCGGAGTCGAGCCGATGGAAGATCCCGTTCGGCGATCGGCACCGTCGACGGCACGCCCGAGAACGTCGACCGGCTCCTGCAGAAGGATCAACTCGTCCTCGTGTTGCCGGGTGGGCTGCGGGAGGCGGTCAAGCCGAGCGCCCTTCGCTATCGGCTCCTGTGGGGGGATCGTGTCGGGTTCGTCCGCGCCGCGATCCGCAACCAGGCGCCGGTCGTGCCGCTCGCCACGCTCGGAGGCGACGAGATCTTCGACTTCGTGGGCGACGCCTACGCGCGCGGTCGTCGGTGGCTCGGCCCGTTCGGACTCGGTGCGATCCGCTCCCTCGTCCGAGGCACCTGCTCCCGCACCGCGTCCGGCTTCGCTACGTGATCGGAGAACCGATTGCGCCGCTGCATCCCGCGAGCGCCGCGGACGATCCGAGCGCGCTCCGCGTGGGGCGTCTCCCCGGAGCTGCGCACGTTGGGAGACGAGATTCGACTTCATCTCCACCTCGCTGGGATGGACGCGAAGGATCTGTGGAACCGCGATCTCGAGCCGCGGCTCTACTCGTTCGAGAAGCGCGTCGAGACCGAGGTGTCTGCCGTGACCAAGACCGCGCTGCACGACCTCCGCGACGCGCTGCAGACGTTCCGCAAGAACCTGCCGCACCGACCGCATTGATTGCAGGCTCGGCACCGAGCTCACTGACGGCGCCCCGTTGATCACGGCATTGTGCGTGCGGCGGTCGTGGTGCCGAGCTCGCGGTTCACCCGCGCGATGGCCACGGGCTGCTGCTCGCCGCCGGACAGCTGGGCCGGGAAGTGTACGCTTCTCGGCGCCAACTGCGCTGCAGATGGTGCACTTCGAAGCGCACCTGCTGCGCCCCTCGAAGCTGCGCTCGCAGCGACGACGACGTCTACCGCAGTGAGGTCCCTGGCGCGCGCGTTGCTACAGCGAAGTAGTGCGGGCGGAGAGGATCGAACTCCCATGAGCGCCGTGGCTGACTGCGTTGCCTGGCCTCGCTCACCGGCGTCGAGACTGGTCGCGGTGCTCGCGACGCTCGTGCTCGTCGCCGTCGCCGCCGAGCTCTTCGCGACCGCGACCGACGCCCTGCGACGCGTCTTCGCGACCGCGACCGACGCCCTGCGACGCGCAAACACGCGAGGGAACCGAAGATGACCACCATCGAGACGACGATCGAGACGACGAAGAGCACCATCAGTACCGCGCAGGAGCGCGACGCGACGCTGCTCCGACTGGCGGTCCGTCACGCCGTGCAGGCGCCGTCGTCACACAACACCCAGCCGTGGATCTTTCGCATCGTCGGCCCGACGTGTGAGCTGTGGGCCGACCGCTCGCGCGCGCTCCCCGTCGTCGATCCCGAAGGCCGCGAGCTGGTCATCAGCTGCGGCGCGGCCCTCCACCACCTGCGCATCGCCGTCGCACGCTGCGGCTACGCGCCGCTGGTGACGGTCCTTCCGGAGCCCGCGAAGCCAGACCTGCTCGCGCGCATCGAGCTGGGTTCGCGCGTGGTGCCGAGCGACGACATCGTCGCGCTCTCGAGCGCGATCGACCGACGAGCCACAAACCGCGCTGCTTTCCATCCGAGACCGGTACCCCCACACCTCGTCCTCGCGCTGCGAGAGGCCGACGACGACGGCGCATGGCTCGTTGCAGTTTCCGGCGTCGAGCACCGTCACGCGCTGGCCGATGCCATCGCCGAGGCCGACCACGTGCAGTGGCACGACCACGCGTTTCGCAGTGAGCTCGCGCGTTGGCTCCGTCCGAACAGCGACAATGGTAGCGACGGCATGCCGGGATACACGCAGGGACTTTCGGACCTCGCGGCGCACCTCGGACCGTTGATCGTGCGGACCTTCGACCGTGGCGACGGGCGAGCGGCGAAGGATCGTGAGCTCGCCGAGGGCGCACCGCTGCTCGCGGTCCTCGGCACGATGGGCGACGGGCCGCGCGATTGGCTCGCAGCGGGCGAGGCGTTGAGCCGCGTCCTCCTGCGCGCAACGACGCTGAAGCTCGCAGCCTCGTTCCTGAACCAGCCGATCGAGGTCCCGAGTCTGCGCGCGCGTGTCGCGGAGCAGGTGGGCGTCGACGGCAGCCCCCAGCTGCTCCTCCGCATCGGTTATCCCACGACGGAAGCGCGCGCGACGCCGCGGCGTGCCGTGGAGGACGTGCTCCGGTAGCGCGAGCAGCGGACCGCCGGGCGCTCACGACATGGGCGGATCGCAGTACCATCGAGCGCACGTGCCTCCCCCGGGAGGGTGCCGATCCGTGAGGAGTGACGGTGGAGCGACGCCTGACGCGGTTTGCCTGGTTGTCGATCGCTGCCGCGGTGGTGACGATCGCGCTCAAGGCGACCGCTTGGGCGCTGACGGGTTCGGTCGGACTCCTGTCGGACGCGCTCGAGTCGATCGTGAACCTCGTCGCGGCGATCGTCGCTCTGGTCGCGCTCA
>JBKJQC010000375.1:0-3405 GCA_046593995.1 Polyangiales bacterium | reverse complement strand
TCGGCGGCAGACTGCTGCGCAGGGGTGGGCGTCGCCTCGGTGGGCGTCGCGTCCGTGGCAGTGGCCTCCGTGGGCGAGGTGGTGGCAGGGGTCGCGTCCTCTGCTCCGCCGGCTCTCTCTTCGGGAGCAACGGCGTGCGTGGGCGCAGCGTCCTGCGCGCCGCCGTCCGGGGATGCGGGCGTGTTGGGCTCGTCGGGCGTCATGGGTGTGTCGATGCAGGCACCTCGCGTCACGCGGTCATTGCGAGAGGCGACGGATCGGCCTGCGGTTTCGGGGGGCGGGCAGTCTAGGCCGAGACCTCCCGCTTGTCGAAGGGGACCCATCGGTCTGCTCGCGCGCGGTCAATCTTCGGCGCGCGCGTCGCCGGTATGGAGCGCTTCCCGCACGAACAGATCCTCGAGGCTGTCCTTCCGGGGAACCGCGGACACCACCTGCGACCCGCCGTCGAGGGCGATGCGCATCAGGTCCCCGAGCACGGCGTCCCCCTCCACCTCGAGCACGAGATCGCTCCCGAGCTCACGGAGGATCTTGGCGCGCTCGCCGAGCACCGCCCGTGTCTTCGCGTCGACGTCGCGCAGCGTGAGCTCGAGGATCGTCGCCGAGCGCCGGATCAGCTCGTGGATCGCTCCCGACACCACGACCTCGCCGCGTCGCAGGATGACGACGCGATCGCAGAGCGCCTCGACGTCCGACAGCACGTGGGACGAGAAGAGCACCGTCTTGCCGCCGCCCTTCTCCTCGAAGATCAGGTCGCGTACCTCGCGCCGGCCGAGCGGATCGAGGCCGCTCATCGGCTCGTCGAGCACGAGCAGCTCGGGGTCCGCGACGAGCGCGGCGGCGAGCCCCGTCCGCTGCAGCATGCCCTTCGACAGGCTGTGCACCGCGCGATCCGACGCCCACGCGATCCCGGTTCGCTCGAGCACGAGCGGGATGCGCTCGGCGCGCGCAGCGGGCGTCATCCCCGAGAGGCGCGCGCAGAGATCGACGAACTCACGCGGCGTGAGGTAGGGATAGACGTAGGGGTTCTCGGGGAGGAAGCCGACGCGCGCACGGGATGCCGGCTCGCGCGCGTCGATCCCGTGGATCTTCGCGCTGCCCGCGGTCGGCGCGCAGAGGCCGAGGAGACACTTGATCGTCGAGGTCTTTCCCGAGCCGTTCGGGCCGATGAGGCCGACGATCTCTCCCTGGCCGACGGTGAGGCTGACGCCGCGCACCGCCTCGACGGCCTTTCGCATGAAGCCGACCAGGTAGGTCTTCCGCAGATTCGCGATCTCGACGACGGGCTGGGCGCTCACTCCTCCGGAAGTGAACCGCGTCCCTCGGAACGCTTCAACTCCCCCGCCTGATATTCGTGCAGCTTGTATTGGATCTTGCGCGCGGAGATGCCGAGGATGGTCGCGGCGCGCGAGGTGGACCCGGAGACGGCCTCGAGCGTCTGGAGGATCGCCCAGCGCTCGAGCTCCTGGATCGTCGCCCCCGGCACGGTCGGTGGCTGCTTCGCGTCGTGCCCTTCCGGGGCCACCGAGGACGGGAGGTGGCGGCGCTCGATGCGCCCGCCCGTCCCGAGCACCACCGCGCGCTCGATCGCGTTTTCGAGCTCGCGCACGTTCCCTGGCCACCGGTAGTGCGTCAGCGCGTCGAGCGCGCCCTCGTCGAACCCTTCGATCGCCTTGCCGTTCTCTTGCGCGTACTTCCGGAGGAAGAACGTGGCGAGGTTCGGGATGTCGCTCGCGCGGTCGCGGAGCGGCGGGATCTCCACCGTGACGACGTTCAGCCGGTAGAAGAGATCCTCGCGAAAGCGTCCGGCCTCGATCTGCTTCTTCAGCTCGCGGTTGCTCGCGGCGAGGACGCGCACGTCGACCTTGAGTGTCTCGTTGCCGCCGACGCGCTCGAGCTCGCGCGTCTGCAGGAAGCGGAGGAGCTTCACCTGCAGCCCGAGCGGGATCTCGCTCACCTCGTCGAGGAAGAGGGTGCCGCCGTCGGCCTGCTTGAAGCGCCCTTCGCGTCGCCCGATCGCGCCGGTGAACGCGCCGCGCTCGTGGCCGAAGAGCTCGCTCTCGAGGAGCGTCTCGGCGAGCGCCGCGCAGTTCAAGCGCACGAAGGGCTTGTTCGCGCGCGTCGAGTTCTGGTGGATCGCCTCGGCGATCAGCTCCTTGCCGGTGCCGCTCTCTCCGGAGATGAGGACGCTCGCGCGTGAGGGCGCCACCTGTTGCACCATGTCGAGCAAGCGCTTGATCGACGGGTGCTCGCCGACGATGTGGCCGAAGACGTTCCGCTCCCGGAGTCGGTCGCGGAGCCTGCGTGTCTCCTGGATCAGCCGCGACTTCTCGAGCCCCTTCGCGACGACCGCGACGAGCGCATCGGTGTCGTCGAGCGGCTTGGTCAGGTAGTTCTCGGCGCCGCGCTTCACGGCATCGACCGCGGATCCGATCGTCCCGTACGCGGTCATCACGATGACCACCGCGTCCGGCGCGGCCTCCTTGGCCTTCTCCATCAGGCCGATGCCGTCGAGCCCCGGCATCTTGAGGTCCGTGAGGATCACCTCCGGATGGAACTCGTCGATCTTCCCGAGCGCCTTGAACCCGTCGGCCGCGGTCTCCGTGGCGAACCCCTCGTCGCGCAGAATCTCGGACAACGCGGTGCGCGCGTTGGCTTCGTCGTCGACGATGAGAACCCGACCGCGCGCCATGCCATCAGCTTACCGCCATGCGAGCGATCCAAGAGAACCACGGAGGCACGGAGGCCTGAGAAGGGCTGCCGCGCGCTTCGTGTCGCGTCTCTCCCGCTCGCGCGTCCAGGCGCTGTCGTCGAGGCTTGCGTCTAGGCGTTGGCGCCACGATCGGCAGACCTCTGGAACCTCCGTGCCTCCGTGCCTCCGTGGTGATCTCGGATGCGGCGAGGCGGGCTAGGAACGGGTGCGCTCGAGCCAGTTGCCGAGCAGCTGCTTCCCTGCGGAGGTGAGGATCGACTCGGGGTGGAACTGCACGCCCTCGACGCGCAGCTCCTTGTGCTCGAGCCCCATGATCGTCGGCTGCGCGACGCCGTCGTCGGTCCACGCGGTCACCGAGAGGGAGTCGGGGAGCGACTCCGGCTCGACCACGAGGGAGTGGTAGCGGGTCGCGATCATCGGGTTCGGGAGCCCCTTGAAGACACCACGATCGTCGTGCGCGATCTCCGAGGTCTTCCCGTGCATGAGGCGCGGCGCGCGGATGACCTTGCCGCCGAAGGCTTGCCCGATCGACTGATGACCGAGGCAGACGCCGAAGATCGGGACCTTCCCGGACAGCCGCCGGATCACCTCGAGGCAGATCCCGGCGTCGTCCGGTGTGCACGGCCCCGGCGACAAGAGGATGCGCTTCGGGAGATCGGCCGCGATCGCGTCGACGCTGCGCGCATCGTTCCGGA
>JBKJQC010000329.1:0-16438 GCA_046593995.1 Polyangiales bacterium | reverse complement strand
GATGACCTCGGGGTGAATCGCGATGCGCTGCGCCCACTCGGCCCGCACGCTCGCGAAGCCCACCGGGCGGATCTCCGCGCCCACGCCGCCGCTCGACACCTCGAGCGCTCCGTCGGCGCGTTCGGGGATCCGCACCGAAGCGCTCGGGATGCGCGCGCGTGGGCCGGCGGCGATCGGCCGGTGCGCGCGCCCCTCGTGGACGAAGCCCTCGACGTCGGACGCGACGAGCATGGGGAACCGATGCTGCGCGTCGTGCAGCAGCCGACCTCCGAGCTCGGTCGAGGGCGCGGGGTCGACCTCTCGAGTCTCCTCACGCGCCTGCTCACGACACGCGGTGACTCCGACGAGGAGCGCGATCGCGCCCGCACGGGACATCTACGCCGGCCTGTCGGACGCCACCACCCGCGAGCGCGCACGCGCGCGACGACGTGCGATCGCCTTCGGGATGCCGAGCAGTGACTCGACGATCGCGATCGCGACGTACCCGCCGAGCAGCCACAGGAGCACGAACACCGGCTTCGTGTACGCGCTGATCGCGGCCGACGAGCCGATGACGAAGGCGACGAAGAACACCGTCAGCGCCTCGAGCCGCAGATCCTTGAAGGAGCGGAACTTGATCGTCGACACCATGAGCGCGCTGAGCGCTGCGACGACCGAAAGGAGCACCCACGCATGACGGTGCGCGTGCATGTCGCCGCCGACCGCGTGGTTCACGACGACGATCGAGATGAGGACGCCCGCGGCGCCGGGAATCGGGAGCCCGACGATGTACTTCCCGGGCTTCGACTTCTCGCGTTCTTCACGCGAACGAGCCTCCTCGCGCATCGCGAGGACGTTGAAGCGCGCGAGCCGGACCGCACCGCAGGCGACGAAGGCGAACGCGGCCACGATGCCGACCTTGCCGAGCTGCTTGAGGGACCACGCGTAGACGAGCAGCGCCGGAGCGGCGCCGAAGGACACGACATCGGCGAGAGAGTCGATCTGCAGGCCGAACGCGCTCTGCGTCTTGGTCGCCCGCGCGACGCGACCGTCGAGCGTGTCGAAGATCATGGCGAAGATGATCAACAACGCCGCACGGAAATAGTCGTCGTCGCTGCGTGCGTCGGAGGCCAGGCGGATCGCGTCGAAGCCGCAGAAGATGCTGGCCAGCGTGATCGCGTTCGGGAGGAGGAAGAGCGTCTTCTTCAGGTTCACGGCGCGCTCCGTACGGCGAAGAGAGCAGTATAGGCGTCGTGCGTGACGAAGAAAGTCAGCGCTGCGCGCTCGCTCGACCGACCGCGTCGTACCAGTGATCGCCCGCGTGATCGTTCGCGTCGCTCGCCATGTGGATACTGGGCACGTCGAACGACGATCAATCTCGTTGACGACCTCGAACCGACGCGTCTACGTTGCCGGCCGTTCGTCGGGACGCACCCCTCGCGGGACGGTCTCGACGATGCGACGAGAAGACGAAGACGCAGTGGAGGTTGACGATGGCCATCGGCAAGGTGAAGCGGTTCTACAACGACAAGGGTTTCGGGTTCATCAAGCAGTCGGATGGCCCGGACGTCTTCGTGCACTACACCCAGATCGAGGGTGAGGGCCGTAAGCAGCTCTTCGAGAACGAGACGGTCGAGTTCGAGATCAAGGAAGGCCCCAAGGGTCTCCAGGCGCTGAACGTGCGCCGGATCGCCGAAGCACCGGCCGCCTGATTTCCGGCCCCTGATTCCAGTCAGGAGAGACGAGCCTTCCGTGGTGACACGGAAGGCTCGCTCGCTTTGTGAGCTCAGGAGATGGCGCGCACGATCCCGCCGGCCGCGTTCTTCGCAGCGTCGTCGGAGCGCGCGAGATCGAGACCGAGAACGCTGAGGCTCGCGAACCCCTCGTCGTGCGCTTCGGTGTCGCTGCCGGGCATCGGATCGTGCTTCACGCCAGAGCCGCCGAGCCAGTAGTAAGAGCGCCCGCGCGGATCGACGCGCGCCGCGACGGTCTCGGTCCAGAAGCGCGTGCCGAGACGCGTGGCGCGCAGCCCGCGCACCGGGCCGACCGGCACATTGAGGTTGAAGAGGAACGCGGGCCCCGGCGTCCGCTCCTGCGCGAGGAAGGCGCGGGCGATCTTCACGACGAGCTCCGCGGTCGGATGCGGATCGAAGACGACCGTCCCGCTCTCGTCGGGCAACACGTGCGTGGACGCCGCGATCGCGGGTATCCCACGCAACGCGCCCTCCCGCGCAGCCGCGACGGTACCGCTGTAGAACACGTCCTGCCCGAGGTTGATCCCGCGGTTGATCCCGCTGACGACGAGATCGGGCTTTCGCGGCAGGAGCGACTTGGCGTTGCCGTCCTCGCCGAGGTGCAGCGCGAGGTAGACGCAGTCCGCCGGCGTGCCGTCGAGCGCGTAGCGATCCTCTTCGACGCGCCGCAGCCGCAGTGGTCGATGCAACGTGAGCGAGTGACTCATCGCGCTCTGCTCGGTCTCCGGCGCGACGACCACGACCCGCGCGAACGCACTCAACGCATCCGCGACGGCCTTGAGCCCCTTGGAGAACACGCCGTCGTCGTTCGCGCAGAGAATCAGCGGTCGCTCGTCGCTCATCGCCGGTCTGTTAGCACGAGCGCCTTGCGGCGACGGCGGCGACCATGAACCCTCGCTGCGATGGCACGATGGGAGCGGAGCAAGAGCGAGACGGCCGCCGACTATGGGATCTTCCGCGTGCATCGACATCAGATCCTGCGCGACGGCGCGCCGATGCGCGCGGTGCACACCATCGAGACGCAGGACTGGGTGACGGTCATCCCGGTGACCGCGGACGACGAGGTGCTCTTCGTGCGTCTCCATCGCTTCGGCATCGACGCGCAATCGCTCGAGACCCCTGGAGGGCTCGTCGATCCGGGCGAGGACCCCGCGCACGCGGCGCGCCGCGAGCTCATCGAGGAGACCGGGTACGACGCCGGGGAGCTCGTCCACCTCCGCACGATTCATCCGAACCCGGCGCTGCAGTCGACGCGGGTGCACTTCTTCCTCGCGACTGGGTGCACGAAGCACCCGGGAGGTCAGGCGCTCGAGGATCTCGAGGACTGCGAGGTGGTGCGGGTGCCGCGTGCGGAGCTCGATTCCGTGTTCGAGCGCGGCGAGATCACCCACGCGGTGGTGTGGGGATCGTTCAAGGCGTGGGAGCTCCACGAGCGCGCCCTCGCCTCGCGAACGCCTCTCGCGCAAGGGCCATGAAGGCTTCGTCGTATCGACCGCGCGTACACCTCTTCGTGTGCGCGAATCGTCGCAGTGACGACGATCCGCTCGGCGGCGGCTGCGGTGCGCGCGGCGACGCGGTGTTCGACGCGTTCAAGGCCGCGACCCGCGCGCGCGGTCTGGTCTCCGCGGTGTGGGTGACGAAGACGCACTGCCTCGGGTTGTGTCCGAAGATCGGCTGCACGGTGGGGATCGCACCGGCGATGCGCTACCTCGTCGACGTCGAGACCAGCTCGGTCGACGAGGTGCTCGACGCGCTGCAACCATGAATGGGCGTTGAACCCCCAGACAGCGTGAACTTTTCACTCTCGACCGAACCACCAGTCAACAGGGAGGCGAGGAGGCGAGGAGCCGAGACGAAGATCAGAAGGTCTGCCGGGCGCTGCGACGACCTCACTGTCAGCAGTCCGCGGCCACAACCACGGTGCTCGCGTGCGGCAGCACATGCTCGACCTCCCTCTGACCTCCCCGTCTCCCTGTTGGTCATCGGTGAGGCGAACGAAAGTTCACGAGCCTCAGCGCTGGACGATGACGACGCGGTGATCGTCGCGGTAGCTGACCGCGCCCCCCTCGCCCGCCGCACCCCACGACATCGACCACAGGATCTCGCGCCGCAGGTTTCCCTGGTACGCGAGGACGATCGGTCCCTGCTCGTTCGCGAAGATCATCGACGACGCCAGTCGATACTTGTCGTTGGGCAGGACGTGGAACGCGACGACGAACGCGCCGCCGCGGCTCTTGCCCGTGACGACGAGGAGCTCGGCGCCGGCCTCGGGGCTCCACAGGATCGGCTCGGTGGTGATCGTGATCGACGCGCCCGGCGGGCTCTTCGCCTTGTCGGTGACCTCGCTCGCCTCGGTGTCCTTGAAGAAGCGCGGCGCACCTACTCGCGCGGGAGCGATGCGCGCGAGCTCCGGCGCTGACGCGAGGAGCTCGCCGAGCTTCGCGCCGTCTCCCATGCCGAAGACCGTCGCGCGACGGAAGGTCGGGGACGACTCGATCGGCGCGATCGACACGTTGGGCGCGGGGCCCGTGCAGCAGCGGAACCCGATCGGCCGTCCGCCCGCGGCGCTCCCGTCCATCGCGTGACGTGCCGCGCAGCGATGTCCGGAAGGCGCAGCGCTCGCCCAAGCCCCCTTGACCGCGATGCGCTTGATCGCCTTCCCTTCCGCGTTCGTGGAGGAGACGGTGCTCGCGGTCCACTCCTCCATCGCCGCGCCCATCGAGCGCGCACCGAACCCGGAGACGCACGTCTCCGGCGTCTTCGAGCAGGTCGGGTCCCACGCGGGACCGGTCATGAACGGATCGCCATTCGGTCCGCGACACGCTCGCTCCCACTCGAGCTCCGTGCAGAGTCGCGCGCCGCGCTCGATGCAGAGCTTGTGCGCCTCGACCTGCGAGACGCCGGTGAGCGGCGGTACGCCCGGCTTGCCGGGATAGGGGAGCGCGTCGATCCCGAACGCGGGGAGATCGTAGGACGCGAGGATCGGTTCGACCGTCGGATCGCGACCGTCGTCGCCCGGGACGCTCCCCGCTTGGAAGCGACCACCGACGACCGCGGCCACCGCCGCCCCCTTCTCGAGGTCGAGGCGACGTCCGGCGCCCGCCACGACCTGCACCTCCGCGGAGGACGTCGCCTCTGCGGTCGGGGGGCGAGGCGCGGCCTCGGCGGGCGCGCCCGGTCGCTTGCAGCCCGCGAGCGAGCTCACGGTGGGCGCCGCGGTGACGACGAGGAGGGCGATGGCGAGGCGGCTCGAGAACACGCTCCGTACCCATCATGGATCGGGCGGAAGAGGCCAGTTCCCGGCGGCCTACACGAGAGGGCTACTTCAGGAGGCGATCGAGGTTTGCTTGCTCCCACGCGATCGCGCGGTCGTAGTGCCTGAACGCGCGCTCGCGGACGCGGAACTCCTTCGGATGGAGCATGCGTCGGCCGCCGGCGCGCGTGGCGGGCATGACGTGGTGCAACATCTCGTGGAAGACGACGAACGCGAGGAAGTAGCGCGGCACGAACGTCTGATCGAGCCGCGGGTGGACACGGATCAGGCGCTCGCGGTCCGAATAGGAGCCGAGCTTGATGCTCGAGCGGCGGCTCTTCGTGGAGCTCCCCTCGCTCCCCCAGCAGATGCGCGCGTCGACCAGGCCGTCGAAGTAGGCCGCGTTCACTTCGGCGAAGATGGCGTCGAGGTCGTGGTGCTCGCCCCGGTTGTCCTTGGCCGAGCGACGATGCGGCTCGAGGCTGCGGATGCGGGGCGAATTGAGGTCGATGTAGTGGCCGACGATCTGCGAGGCGCCGCGGTCCCGATACAGCAGGAAGCGCGCGAGCGCTTCGACCACGTCGACCGGCGCATCGAGGAACATGTGGTGGAGCCGCGCGCGGAGCAGGCCGTTCTTCCGCGTGGCGTGGATCATCGAGTGGCGGTTGTCCGTGATGGACACCGGCACCGGCTGCCGCGCGAACTGCGAGAGCCTCCGCTCGAGCGCCTGGCGTGCGCCCTCGTGGACGTAGACCGCCGGCATGTTGGCGTGGAACGAGATCTCCAACTGCTGCGCAAACAGTTGGATGACGTGGTGGCGGAGAGGAATCGCGGGGCGCGCGACCTTCCCGACGATCGCGTCCTGCCCTCGGGCGAGGCGGTTCGCCGCCCCTCCGCGCCGTGCCGCAGTGCCGCTCCGGAGGAACGGCAGCAGCGCCTGCACCGCAGGAGCGCGCGCGAGCAGCGCGGAAGCCTGGGAGCGGTCGGCGGCCATTGGGGGTGCCATTGGGGGTAGAGGGCCCCCCCCATCGTGTCAAGGAAACAGCTTTTCCACAGCGCAGGCGGCTGGAATTGCTTGTAAATCGCCCGGACGTAATCGGCCGCGGACGGAGCCGGGAGAGGACTTGCGTCCTCAGTCCGGAGCACCCTCGCGTCGGGAAGCAGGCAACCAGGCGAGCGAGCGGCGCGGTGCGGAAGGGGTCAGTGCATCGCGCGGACGGACGGGGGAGGCGGCGAGCTGTTGTGCGCGCGCCCCTCCTCGATGAACAGAATCGCGCAGCCGCAGGAGCCGCTCGCGCGGATGCGGGCGCAGAGCGCGACCAGACTGTCGTCCGCGTCGATCACTGTGCCCGCGATGGGTTTGGCCGTCGCCTCGTCGTACTTGGCTTGGTCCAGCGCGACCCAGCGGCCGCGGAACTCGTTCGACGCACAGAGCTCGGACCAGGTCATCGGGTTGTTCATTCGGTCGGAACCTCGGGCCACATAGACCTCGGTCGGGAATCTCGTACCCGCATCACGCACATGTCCGCGATCCACGGGTCCCCCGGCAAGCTTTCGCCTGTCCCCACCAGCTCGACGCATACACTGTCCAAGCTGGCGCGCCGAATGTAGCAATCGCGCAACACCCCCGTCAAACGACGGGGCCGTAGCGACATGGTCGTGCTCGGTTTCGCGCGCTCGATAGTGCGATGGCCTCGATCCGGGACACGGATCCACGGCCACGGCCACGGCCAGACATCCGAGCGCCGTCGCTGGCTCTCGGGTCGTGCCTCTCACGCCAGCGCGTAGCCGCGCAGGCCCATCGTTCACGGATCTAGATTTCGATCTCGATCTGGCCGTGGCCGTGGCCGTGGCCGTCCGTGGCCGTGGCCGTGCCGTGGCCGTGCCCGGAGCGCAGCGACTCTCGCTACCGCGAGCCGTGCGGTCCCATTCGGTGATCAGTCGTCGTCGTCGTCGTCATCGCCGTACCCCGCAGGGGGCGCCTGACCGTCGTGCATCATCTGCCACACCTGCTTCGACAAGCCGGGCTGGTTGTCAGGCTCGCTGAAGTCCCAGTTGGACATCATGGCCTCGGTCGCGGCCGTTCCGGTCATGCCGTTGCACGCGAGGGGTTGGCTGCGCTTCGCGTGGGCGAAGGGTTTGTAGTCGGGGGTGGAGGAAAAGGCGTCGAGCGGGAGGGCTGCGCGGGCGACCGCTTCGTTGAGGTACGGGATGCCGTAGATGTGCGCGAGGAGCTTGTGGACCGACGGCATGTCGTAATGGCCCTTCGAGACGTAGCCGCGCTTCACCCACGGGCCTGCGAAGTAGAGCGGGGTGCGGTGGGCATCGACGTGATCGCCTCCGTCCTGCGGATCGTCCTCGGTGACGATCACCAGGGTCGACTTCCAGTAGGGGGACTGCGAGAGCGCTTCGACGAGCTGGCCCGTGCCCTCGTCGCCGACGGCGATGTACGTCTGCACCGTCGGGCGGCCGGGTGAGCCGCCGGCGGTGTGATCGTTCGGGAAGAGCGCGTAGGTGAACTTCTTCAGGTCGCACAGGACCCGCGCACGGGCCGCGATGTAGCAGGCCTTCTCGGTGTCTGGGAGATCCTGCGCGATCGCGAGGCCGGGGTACTTCGTGTCGAGCTCGATGTTGCCGATGAGCTCGCCCATGTTGTCGAAGGGGACCTTCTCGCGCCGCATCCAGTGGAAGACGCCCCCCTCGATGGGGATGCCGCTGGAGCCCCCTATCGAGGGGAGCCGCTGTGCGCGTCCCCACGTGACGACCCATGTGCGCTCGGTGAACTCCGTCGTGCGACCGAAGACCGTCCACACATGGCCTTGGATCGATTGCTCCGCGGACGTGTAGTAGTTGTCGAAGTTCGTGAACTCGCGCGCGAGCTTGCGTTGGTTCGCGAAGACGACGTCCATCTGGCCGGGCGCCATGACGAGCTTGGGATCGCCGTCGACGCCGGGCATGTCGCCGAACACCGCGTCGAAGGTCTTGTTCTCCTTCACGACGAACACCACGTGCTCGATGCGCGTGCTCGGTCCGTCCGTGTTCGTCGCGGGCACCGGGAAGTCGTAGGGCGCGCCGCTGCACTCGACCTTCGGCGCGCCCGGGAGCTTGCCGAGATCGGTCGCGGCGTCGTTTGTCGTCTTGCCCGCGGTGAGCTCGGCGGCGTCGGGGGAGGGGACGAGCTGGATCGAGCCGCGGAGGATCTCGGTGATGTTGCCCTCGCTCGGCCCGAAGGCGATCGGGTTCGCGCCGCTCCCCGACCCCTTGCCGTTCACCACCACGAGCGCGCCGTCGGGGCGCAGCGTGACCGCGGTCGGCCACCACTCGGTGCCGATCATGCCGAGCGGTGAGAGCGTCGGTGCGCTGCCGTCGGCCGGGATGGTCGCCTCGAACGCCGAGACCGCGTTGAGCCCGGCGAGCGAGACGTAGAGCCGCTTCTTCGCGTCATCCCACGCGAGACCGCTCGGCGCGAGGCCGTACGGCGCGCCCACCGGTGCGAGCTTGGTCTTGCCGACGAGCGCGCCACCTTCGGGGAGCGTGTCGAAGATCGCGATCTCGTCGGCGTCGGAGGAGACGACCGCGAGGTGCCGGGGGCCGATCGGAGCGAACGCCTCGGGCGCTTGCCCGACCGCGATCGACTTCACGACCGTGGCCGTCGTGAGGTCGAGGACGTCGATGCGATCGGCGTCCCACACGCTGATCCAGGCGTAGCGCCCCGTCGTGTCGCTCGGGTGGAAGGCGACCGTGAAGAGCTCCTTGGCGAAGCGCCCCTCGACGGTCGCGCCGGCGAGCTCGACGCGCGTGATCTGCTTGTAGGTCGCGCTGGTCTCGTCGATGTCGACGACGAAGACCGACGACCTGCTGCGGTTGTATTGCGTGCCGACGACCAGCTTCTTGCCGTCGGGGGTCACCGCAAGGCCCGAGAGCATGTAGAGGCCGCTCGTGCCACCGCCGGCGGGCCAGCCGGTCTGACGCTCGATCTTCACATCGGCGGACTTGGTCACGACCCGCGTCGTCATGTCGAGATCGAACACGTAGAGGAGCGAGCCCGCGCCGCCGCTGATCCAGATCTTGAACTTGTTCGGACCGGCCGCGACGACGGCAGCACCGTAGTTGGTCGACGCGCTCCCCGTGTACTTCTCCCGATGGATGACCGGATCCAACGTCTGGTCGGTCTCGAGCAGCTTCGTGTCGACGAGGCGGACGGAGTGCTCGCGAATGCCGCCGTCGACCACCACGACGAGATCGCTCCCGGGGACGGGGACGACGTTGGTGGTGAACTGCCCCTTGAAGTCTTCGAAGCGGTGCGTCGTCCCGGCCGGCCTCGCGCGGTAGCCGGTCGGAAGGATCATCGTCTTCGCGTCGTCCGGATCACGACCGGTCTTCTTCGCAGCCTCACCGGTCGGGAGCGTCGCTTTGCACTTGCCGGCCTGCGGCGTCGGGTACTTGCCGTCCCAGTTGCCGCATTCGGCGGCGTGCGGGATCGTCGACCACGCGGCGGCCGCCGGGCATTGGTAGCCGTTCGGCTCGCAGACCGTGACGTCCGACGGACATTCGAGCGCGCACGCGCGCGGTGGCGACCGGAAGTCCTCGGGATCGAGGACCGCTCCAGGCGGCGGCGCCGAATCTTCCTTCGACGAGCACGCCATCGCGGTCACAGGAAGCGCGAGTGTCCCGAGCGACAAGCACGACCAGAGGAACCCGCGTGCTCGGCTCATGTAGACGATCCTACGGGCCGCCCGGCCGCGGCTCTAGTAGGAAGGCGGGAGCCGATGATCCCGGTCCTCTCGCGCGCACAGATGCGGGCGTTCGATCGCTACGCGATCGAGACGTGCCACGTCCCCGGTGTGGTCCTGATGGAGAACGCCGGGCGTGGCGCGGCCGACGTGATCGGACGCCTGCTCGGCCCGGCGTTGCGCAACGCGCGCGTGGTCGTCGTGTGCGGCGCCGGGAACAACGGCGGCGACGGGTTCGTGGTGGCGCGTCACCTGTGGGCCCGCGGCGCGGACGTGCGGGTGTTCCTCGCGGGCTCGCCGGAGCGCGTGTTCGGCGACGCGCGCATCAACCACGACTCCTACGTCGACCTCGGTGGTCAGGTGACGATCGTGCGCCCCGGCGATCCCACGGCCGACCTCGAGGCGACGCTCGGTCTCGCCGATCTAGTGGTCGACGCGCTCTTCGGCACCGGGCTCGATCGCGCGATCACCGGCCCCATCGCGGACATCATCGACGCGATCAACCGCGCGCCGGGGCGTCGCGTGTCGCTCGACATCCCGAGCGGGCTCGACGCCGACTCGGGTGCGCCGCTCGGCGCCTGCGTCGAGGCGCACGACACGGTGTGCTTCGGTCACCTCAAGGTCGGCCTGCTCACGCCGCAGGGCGCGCGCTTCGCAGGGCGCGTGCACGTCTGCGATCTCGGCCTGCCCGACACCATCCTCGGGAAGGTCGGTCACGTCGCCGAGGTCATCGAGCGCCGCGCCATCGCGCGCGCCATCGGCCCGCGCGAGACGGACGCGCACAAGTTCTCCGTGGGCGCCGTGCTCGTCTGCGCCGGATCGGCCGGAAAATCAGGCGCGGCGTTGCTCTGCGCGCGCGGTGCGTTCCGCGCCGGCGCCGGCGTCGTGACGATCGGCACCTGGACCGAGGCGATCGCCGCGGTCGACGCGCGCATGCCCGAGGTGATGGCGGTCGAGCTCGAACGAAAGACACCGCTCGCGAAGCTCGACGGGCTCCTCCAGGGACGCCGCGTGGTCGTCATCGGTCCCGGCTTCGGCCTCGACGACGCCGCGCGCAAGGTCGTCGATCACATCATCGAGACCTTCACCGGCGCGGTTGTGTTCGACGCCGACGCGATCACCCTCTACCGCGAGCGCGCGCACAAGCTGGCGAAGGCGAAGGGTACGGTGGTGCTCACCCCGCACGCCGGCGAGATGGGGCGCCTGCTCGGCGTCGCGGCCGAGGTCGTCGAGCGCGATCGCTTCGGCGCCGTGCGCAAGATCGTCGAGCAGACGAAGGCCGTCTGCGTGCTCAAGGGCGCGCGCACCATCGTCGCGTCTCCCGAGGGCCGCGTGGCCGTCAACACGACGGGCAACCCGATCCTCGCCACCGCCGGCTCGGGTGACGTGCTCGCTGGGATGATCGGCGCCTTCCTCTGCTCCATGCCCCCGTTCGAAGCGGCGATGACCGGCGTGCACGTGCACGGCCTCTCCGGAGACGTGCTGCGCGCGCGGCTCGGCGACCGCGGCGTGTTCGCGGGCGAGCTCGCGGACGAGGTCCCGCGCGTCCTCGATCTGCTCGGCAAGGACGAAGGTCTCCCCGAGGAGCGCTGGTGAGGTGGGCGCGATGAGGACGTCGCTCGTCGCGCTGGTCGGAGTCGGGCTCGTCTCTGGATGTGGGCGCGAGCCGGCACGCGCGGGGGAGGTGCTCGCTGCGACGACCCCGAGCGGGAGTGCGATCGTCGAGCGCGCGCGGACGCTGTTCGGCGCGCGCGTGTCCCTCGTCGCCGGTACCTCGAGCCTGATCCGCGAGGGGTCGACGATCTGGATCCGTCCCGCGACGCTCCGGAACCAAGCTACGTCGCTGCGCGTCGGGGTGCCGGACCGTGCCGACGCGGCGCTGTCCATCGAGGCTTCCGGCATGCGCGTCGCGGCGCGGCCGATCGGGTTCGCCTCGTCCGTGCTCGAGTGGCACGAGCGCGTCGCCGCATACGCCGACGTGACGGCCGGGATGCAGGCGCTCCGCGTGGTCGATGCGTCCGGCGTCGAGGATCACTACCTCGTGGACGCGCCGCGCGACACGCTCGAGATCGCCTACGACGTCGCGCTGCTGCAAGGCGTCGCGGGGCTGCGGCTCGTCGACGCGACGCTCGAGCTCCTCGACGCCGAGGGCGCGCCTCGCCTCCGCATGACTCGGCCCGTCGCGTTCGACGCGCGCGGCGTGGAGCGCGCTGGCGCCCTCGAGGTGCGCGGCTGCGCGTACGACTCGAGCGCGCTCGGACCGTGGGGCCGCGCCGTCACCGACGCCGGAGCTCGCAGCGTGCCTGAGCGGTGCACGATCGTCGCGACGGTCGACGGGCGCGGGCTCGCGTACCCGGTGCTCGTCGATCCCGCGTGGCAGACGGGGGACAGCCTGCGGCAGGACCGCGCGCACCATCGGCTGGTGCGCATCGCGGCCGGTCCCGACGGGGGGAAGATCGTCGCGGTCGGCGGCACCGGCATGCTCCCGAGCAGCACCGAGCTCTTCGATCCGACGACCAAGACGTGGGCCGGCGGCGCGCCGCTCCCGACCGGGGCGAACATCGGCGCGGGCGTGAACGCCGTCGGCCTGACCAACGGCGTGGTGCTCGCGAGCGGAGGGTTCTCGGCCACCGCGAACAACGCAACCGCCGTCGCCGTCGTGCGCAATCCGAACGACGGCCTGTGGAGCCCGGCCGCCGCGATGACCGCCCGCGCGTGGCACGCGATGGTCCCGATGACGATCGGCGGCAAGAGCGTCGCGCTCGCCATCGGCGGACAGACCATGAAGACGCCGAGCAGCGCCGCGCACGTGCTGAAGACGAGCGACTACTACGATCCAGGCACCTTCGATGCCGCAGGAAAGCTCAAGGGGGACGACGGCTGGACCGCAGCCGGTCCGCTGCTCACCGCGCGAGCCAAGGCGCGCGCAGTGGTGCTGGGCGATGGGAAGGTCCTGATCGCCGGCGGCGCGAGCTACGGCACGGCCGCGGCCTATCTCGAGTCCGCGGAGCTGTTCGATCCGGTCGCGAGGACTTGGTCGCCGGCGCCGTCGATGGCCACCAAGCGGACCGAGCTCGAGCTCGTGGCGCTCGCCGGCGTGCTGCCACGCGCGTTCGCGCTCGGTGGATCGACCGACGGAACCCTCGCGAACGCGATCGACACCGTCGAGTACTACGACGGCGCCCAGTGGACGACGCTCGGCGCGAAGCTGAGCGCGCCGCGCGTGCGCTTCTCGTCCGCGCGTCTCGACGACGGGCGCATGCTCGTCGCAGGCGGCGAGGGAGCGCTCGCGGGGGGATTTTCCGATCTCGTCGCGCCGGGCGCGACCCCCGCGCTCGCGACCGTCACTGCCGCCGGCCCCCTCTCGGTCGCGCGGCATTACCACGCGATGATCGCGCTCCCCGGCCTCGGCGCGATCGCGGCCGGTGGCCTCGACGCGACGAACACCGAGACGAAGGCCGTCGATCGCTTCGATACGACCCTCGGCGTTCCGTGCGGCAGCGGATGCACCAACGGTCTCACGTGCGTGAACGGCGTGTGCTGCAAGAGCGCGAGCTGCCCCGCCGGCGAGAGCTGTGCGAGCCCTGGACGCGAGGGGATCTGCACCAAGGCGAAGGGCGCGACGTGCACGAGCAACGCCGAGTGCGCGAGCGGATTCTGCGTCGACGGCGTGTGCTGCGAGAGCGCGTGCGCCGGCGGATGCCGTCAGTGCAACGCGACGCCGGGCACCTGCACGGTCGCGCCGATCGGCTCCGATCCCGGCGGATTCTGCCGTGGTACCGGCGATCCGACGTGCGCGCGCAGATGCGACGGCGCGGGCGCGTGCGGGAGCTACGCGCCCGAGGGGACGAACTGCGCCGCGACGGCTGCAGACGCGGGACCCGATGGTGCTGCGCCCTTCTGCGAGATCTTCGAGTGCGGCGCGACGGGCGCATGCGTGAAGAGGAAGAACGTCTGCGGGCTGACGTGCAGCACGAGCGTCACGTGCAGCGAGTCTACGCAGACCTGCACCGCCGATCCGACGAAGCTCGTCTCCGCCAAGTGTCTGATCGAGGGCGCCTGCTACGACTTCGGCGAGCTCGATCCGACCGATCCGTGCCGCGTGTGCGAGCCGCCGAGCTCACGGACCCAGTGGTCGCTCGCGGACGCCTGCAGGGACGGTGGGGTCGAGGACATCGGCGTCCGGGTCGACAGCGGGCCGAGGGTCGACGCGGGCATCGTCGACAGCGGCCGCGATACCGCGACGGACGTCGGCTCGTTCGACGACGCGAGCAGCGGTGTGATGCCGCTGCCCGAGGCGCCTACGTGTGGCTGTCGCACGCCGCGACGGGTTCCGCCGAGCGGCCTCGCCGTCCTGCCTCTCCTCGTGCTCGCGCTGATCGGACGACGCCGTGCGCGCTGATCGCGCCGCGTGCGTCTTCGCGCTCGTGACGTCGGTCGCGAGCACTGCGTCGGCCGAGCCGAGCGCGATCCTGGCGCGATCGCTCGGTCACTCGGCGATCGCGACCTTCGTCCCGCGGTCACGGTTCTCGCTCGTGCGCGTGCCGGCGAGCACCGACACCGTGACGCTGTCGGCGCTCGGTCTGCGTCCCATCGTCCCCGGGCTCGCGGTCCTCGAAGGGGACGCCACGCGCATCGCGGGGTTCGCAGCCGCGCACGCCGATCTCGACGTGATCCTCTCGCCGCCGCTCCGCGCCAAGCTCGACCTCGAGATCCCGTTCATCGGCGCCGAGCCGGTGAAGATCGGCGCCACGGTCGACGGGCGCGGGACGTACGTCGGCATCGTCGACACCGGGCTCGACATCCAGCACGCTGACTTCCGCAACGCCGACGGCACCACGCGGATCGCATGGTTCCTCGACTTCGCGCGCCCGAAGCGGACCGGAAACGCGCTCGACGACCTCTACGGCGGTCGCGTGTACGACCGCGCCGAGATCGACGCGATCCTCAACGGCGCGATGCCGTCGGGGGGCGTACCAGGCGACGACGTGGGGCACGGCACGCACGTCGCGGGGATCGCCACCGGCAACGGCGGACCGGCGAAGAAGTACGTCGGCGTCGCGCCCGCGGCGGAGATCGTCGTCGTGCGGGTGTCGGACCCGCAGGGGGACATCGACGAGGCAAAGGCGCTCCTCGGCGCGAAGTTCGTCTTCGACCGCGCAAAGGACGCGGGGAAGCCGGCGGTGGTCAACATGTCGCTCGGCACGCAGTACGGCGCGCACGACGGTACGTCCGACTTCGAGCGGGGGCTCGTCGCGCTCGCGAAGGGCGCGGGGCGCGCGATCGTCGTGGCCGCGTCGAACGAGGGACACCTCCCGATCCACACGAGCGTGCGGCTCGCGCGCGGGAGCAACTTCCGCATCCCCGTCCGCTTCCCCGGCGTCGACGGCCGCGGCGCGAAGTACACCAACGGGCAGGTGTACATGTGGATCGCGTTCCGCGACGGCCACGAGCTGAACGTCGGCGTGCGCGGACCGGACGACGAGATCTACTTGCCATTGCTGCCACGCGGCTCCGCGTTCGAAGCGCGACCGCGCGACAAGCTGCGCGTGATCGTCGCGAACGACGGCGGCAAGCGCAAAGGCGGTGAGTCGCCGAACGCGCTCGTCGTGCTCGCAGGCGCGCTGCCGGTGGGCGACGTGCAGCTCGAGCTCGAAGGGGACGCGGCCGTCGACATCTGGCTGCAAGGGTCGGGGCAGGCCGTCGACGGACCAGGGATGGCGCTCTTCGCGCGCGGCGGTCAGATCGAGGGCACCATCGGTGTACCTGCGAGCGCCGCGGGATTGATCTCGGTCGGCTGCGCCGCAGCGCGCTCGTCGTTCACCAATCGCGCCGGCAAGGTGATGACGATCGCGAACGCCGTGCTCGGCAACCGCTGCTACTTCTCGAGCGCCGGCCCGTCGTGGGACGCGGCGATGCGTCCCGACTTCCTGGCTCCGGGGCTGTGGGTGATCTCTTCGATGGCGCGCTCGGCTGCCCTCGCGGCGCCGCAGGGCGAGTTCTCGAACGAGCAGATCGTCGACGAGGATCACGCCGCGCTCGCCGGCACCAGCATGTCGGCGCCGTTCGGCGCCGGGGCCGCGGCGCTCCTCTTCTCGAAGGATCCGACGCTCACGCAAGAGGACGTGCGCAACGCGCTGCAAGCCGGCGCGCGGCCGCTCGCAGACGATCCGAAGGGCGGAGGCAGCGACCTCGATTACGCGAAGGGCGCCGGGATCCTCGACGTGTCCGGCGCGCTCGCGTCGCTCGATCGCAAGGTCGCGCCGCCGCGTGCGACCACCGTGTCGATGCGCTTCGGCTCGTCGTTCCTCCCGGCCGACGGTCGCTTGCCGGTGTGGGTGCTCGCGCTCGCGAAGGACGCCGACGGCAAGCCTGCCGACGTCGCGGGGGGCCTCGCGCTCGATCTCGACGGCGCGCTCGTGCACGAGCCGCTCGCGCACCCAGAGGTCGGGCTCTATCGCTTTGCCATCGTCGCTGCTCCCGGACAGGGCGGCTCACGCGCGCGCGTTGGCGTGAGAGGCTCGGTCGCGGTGGCACACGAGCTGCCGATCGGCGGAGACCGCTGGGACGCAAAGTACGGGCTCACCGTCGGCGGTGGATGCGGCATGGCGCAGGAGACGGACGCGTCGGCAGGTTCTGCGCTCGCCCTCGCGCTCGTCATGTACCTGCGTAGATTCCGATCTCGTAGCCGTGCGGCATCCGCTTCGGTTCGGCCGAAT
>JBKJQC010000294.1:0-5978 GCA_046593995.1 Polyangiales bacterium | reverse complement strand
GTCGCTCGTGATCGCGTGCGCACGAGAGCCGCGCGCAGCGTCACCGCTCGCCGCGACCACCGGGTCCGCGCCGAACGCTTCCGCGACGAGCACCCCCGCGGCGGCCGCGCACTGCGCCGACGGACGCGTGTCGCTGTTCCTCCGCGATGACGCCGAGCACTGTGTGTGGGGCTGCGATCCCGACGCCGACGAACCGTGCCCACACGAGTTCGCGTGCGTCGGCATCGGCCGCAACGCCCACGACGCGCTCGAGCGTTATTGCGAGACGCCGAAAGGCCCGGGCGTCGCCGACGGCGTCGGCTACCCGGAAGACTGGCGACCCAAGACCGCGCCTCCGAAGTAGGAGCGCGCGCGTTAGTCTCGCAGTGGCGTGGCGAAGCGCGGGCGAAGGCCGGATCCGAAGACGAGCGAGACCGCCGACGCGGCGATCGCCCGAACGCGCGCGCGTGACATCGTTCGTCGGATCGCGGACGACCATCGCGCGGAGCTCGAAAAGATCCGCCACGCGGCGGACGTGTGGACGGAGCTCGCCGAGCCGCTCGCAGAGGGGCGCAGGCAGTTCGAGCGTGGCGTCGCGAAGCCGCTCCACGACGACGGTATCTTCGAGGCCGAGGTGCACGAGGAGCTGATTGCGCCGGTCGAGGCGCGGCGCGCGCGCGAGCTCGAAGCGGAGGATCGCGATGCGGTGCGGAATGGCGACTACCGCACGGCCGAGACGCCGCGTGAGGAGCCCGCCGAAGCGCCTCCGAAGTCCGACACGCCGCTCGACTTGGTTCGAGACGACCAGCGCAAGACCGCCAACATCTTCTTCGGCCTTGGCCTCTTCTCAGCGGTCACCATGGGCTCGATCGCCGCGATTCACGTCAGCAAGGAGCGCCTCGCGCGCCGCGTGCAGGCGGAGTTCGTGCGCTCCGAGTGCACGATCGTCGAGTCGCGTGACGAGCCGGGCGAGGGCGGCTCGCTGGATCACCACGTCGCGTTCGAGCGCGTGGTCGACGGGCACCGCTTCGTGTCCGAGCGCTACTCGCCGGACGTCGTGCACGGCCCTGGTGCGCACTGGATGCCGGTCGGACGCAAGGTCGAGTGCTTCTACGATCCGAAGGATCCGGCGACGATGTTCCTCTATCGCGGGCAGGACAAGGGGCGCGAGGAGCTCGCGTGGCGGTACGTCTTCGCGTTCCCGCTGCTTTTCGTCGTCATGGGGCTCATGATGCGCTACTCGAAGCGCGGCCTCCGGTGACGCCCCTATTCGGCCGCGACGGGGTCCGCGGTCTTTGCAGCGGAGGGCTCGTATTTGACGAAGGGCGCCGGGTTCGGCCTGCGGCCTTCTTCGAGCACGCGCTCGGGCGGGGCGTGGAGGTCCCAGACGATGCCCACGAAGGAGAGCGCGCGGAGGATGTAGTAGGTCACGTCGACCTCCCACCAGTAGAAGCCCTGTCGGCAGGACTGCATGTAGCGGTGGTGGTTGTTGTGCCAGCCCTCGCCCATGGTGAGGAGCGCGAGGACCCAGTTGTTCCGGCTGTCGTCCTTCGTCGCGTAGCGGCGCTTGCCCCAGACGTGCGAGAGCGAGTTGATCGTGAAGACCGCGTGCCAGACCATGACGGTCGACACGCAGTACCACCAGAGGATGCCTTGCCATCCGCCGAGCGCGACGCACGTCCCGATGATCACGGCTACGCCGATGAAGTGGTAGCGGCTCACGAACTGGAGCTCGGGGAAGCTCGCGAAGTCCTTCACCTCGCTCGGCTCGTAGTCGTCGTGCTTGCAGTCGACGATCCAGCCCATGTGGCTCTGGTAGAACCCCTCCTGCACCGGGGAGTGCGCGTCGCCGGCACGGTCGCTGAAGCGATGGTGGCGGCGGTGGATCGCGGCCCACCACAGCGGACCCTTCTGCGTGGCCGTCGTGCCGATGAACGCGAGGATGAACTGGAACGCGCGCGACGTCTTGTAGGTCTTGTGCGCGAAGTAGCGGTGGTAGCCGCCGGTCACCGCGAACATCCGCAGCCAGAAGAGCGCGAGTACGATGATGACGTCGCGCTTCGACACGTGGACGAAGAGCGCCAGCACGGCACCGACGTGCGCGATGATGAACCCGCCCAGATTGAGGAGGCGCTCGTAGAGAGGCGGCTCGACGACGACGGGCTCGGAGCCGGCGCTCTGGGATGCGGACATCGCGTGAGCGTACTGGGCTCGGCCCGGGCAGCCATCACGATTGCATCACGCGCCCGCCGCGGGCGAGAGCGACGCACGTCGAAGAGTGTCGAACAGTCGAGCTCCGGTGGCACCCGTCACGCTCGAGGCGCGCGCGACGCTACTTCTTCACGACGTCGGCCATCGTGCGCGCATAGATCTGCAGGTACTTGCTCGTCGTCCCCGCGTCGCCGGCGCTCGGCGTGAAGATCCCGAAGACGCCGGTGACCGAGGTGAACTCTGTCTTCACCGCCGAGAGTCCCGTGAAGGTGCTCCCCGGAAGGAAGAAGGGGCTGAGGCTGACGATCGAGGAGACTCCCGCGTCGAACGTCGAGGTGTTCCAGAGGCCGAAGGTCTTCGTCGGGCTGACGTCGGGGGTCCCGCTGACGGCGTCGACCTTCACGAGCACCGGGCCGTACTTGTTCTCGTACGCGTCGACGTCACCGAGCTCGCTGAGCGTCGCGGCGACCGGCGTGGCGGTGCCCGTCCCCGTCTTGAAGATGCAGCCGCGGAGGAGCTCGTTGACCTGGAGGAGGAGCTCGTTCTGACCGCCGAACGTGTAGCGGAGCCCGTGCGCGGCGATGTCGACGCGATCGCCGACGACGATCCCGAGGAAGTGAGTCGCCGTGGCAGGGGAGATGAAGAGCTTGATCGCGTGGTGCGCGGCGCCGGCCAGATCGCCGTACGTGAGCGCGTCTTGCACGAAGATCTGACACGCGCGCCCGTTCGAGCACCCGCCTGACGAGACCCCCGTGACGTAGACCGAGGGGAGCCAGCTGTACGCCGGCATCGACGCGTTCGCCGTCCAGATCGCCGGGATGGTGGTGGGAACGGCACCTTCGGGCCGGACATCGCAGGTCGGCCACGGGAGCGCGGCGTCGCGCGCATCCGCAGCGGGCATCGTGTCCTGGATCGCACCGGTGTCCTGGCCCGTACCGCTGTCGGCGGTGGCGTCGCCGGTGTCGATGCGGACTCCTTCGTCGCCCGCAGCAGTGTCGTCGAGAGGGCGACCGTCCGCAGGGGGACTGTCGCTCGGGACCGATGTGTCGACCGCGACCCCGGTATCCTCTTGCGTGGTCCCCACCTCTTCGCCGCTCGCGCCCCCGCAGGCGCCGCCGCACGTGGCGAGCGCGACCGAAACGACCAGCGAGAGCGGAGAGCGAGCTCGAATCATCTGCAAGTCATACGAGATCGCGAGCGACCGCGCCGCTCTACCGTCCGAGAATCTCGGGCGGGCTCCCGAGAAAGACATCGCCGGACGACGAAGGCCTGTCGTCGCGGCTTCGCCGCCTGGCTGCCGACGCAGCAGAACCGTCTGTTCACAGCTGTTCACAGCTGTTCACAGCTGTTCACAGGGAGGCGGGGAGGAGATCGAATCAGTGCTGGTGCGCGCATGCTACGACCTCGATGAGGCTCGCGCTGCGTCGTCGCGGCGGAGGTGGAGATCGGCAGACCTCTCGAGCCTCCCCGCCTCCCCGCCTCCTGTTGATGGGCGGTTTGGGCCAGAGTCAGCGGCGTGACGCTGAGGCGACTATTAGTCGCTGCCGCCGTCGGTCGCCACGTCGGTGCCAGTCCCGGTATCGCCGCCGCTCGTCCCGGTGTCACCGCTGCCGCCCGTGTCCGTGCCCGCATCGGAGGCCGGCGGCGGTCCGATGCAGATCATGAACTTCGTCGCGGTGCCGGCGAGCAGCACGCCGGAGCACGTCTCGCCGGTGGCGCAGCCGCGGCCGGGCTTCGCGTTGTCGCAGTAGGAGACGCACGACCCCTCAGGGGCACCGATGCCCTGGAAACAGGCCAAGCCGTCGCCGCAGGTCGCGGTGCCGAACGTGTTGACGCAGGGATCGCCCTTCTTCGCGCCGGCCTTGCTGTTGAGGCAGGCCCACGTCCCCGCGTTGTCCTTCGGCCAACACGTCTGACCGGCGGGGCACTGCCAGGGATCCTGGTTGCAGGGCACTGGGGGTGTCGTCGAGGACTCCTCGGAGGAGCACGCGGCGAGGAGGAGCGATACGAAGGGAAGGAGGGAGCGGAGCTTCACGGCGAGAGGTTATCACGACCGGCGCCGTCGTTCGATCGTTCGATCAGGCAAGGGACGTCACGCCGATAGGCGCTCCCGCGGGGTGGTGTTCGCGAAAAGGCAATGCCGACGTACATGAAGCGCTTGCCGCGTTCGACGGGAACGACGTGGCCGTCGCGACGGCGGTGGCGGTCGTCCTCACGGAGCGGGGGCTCCGCTTCCTGTAACGAAGAAGTCGTGCGTCAGTACGGCGGATCGACATGGCGGCGCCGAGGTCGTCTTCGCAGCGAGAGAGCCCCGAAGATGATCAACAATGCCATCGGTGCGGTCGACGTAGTATGGGTGTGCGCGAGCGTGCAGCCATCGTCGACCGCCGGAGGCTCCGCCGGCGGCGAGCAGTGTCCGGACGAGTCGCAGAGGTAGCCAGCCAGGCACTGCCCAGCCTGGACGCACGTGGTGAGACACTGGGCGGTGGTCGCGTCGCACGCATACGGCGAGCACGCGAACCGCGCGCCGTCGCCGCTCGTGCTCTCGGCGTACGCGAGATCGGCGGAGCAGCGACTCGCTTGCGGCCGGCACGCCCCCTCGCGGCAATCGTTACCAGCGGCGCAATCAGCCGAAGTCGTGCACGACGTCCCGCACGTGGAGTCGGACGCACAGGAATACCCGCCGCAGGACTGCGGCTCCGCGCTGATACACGTTCCTTTCCCGTCGCACTTGCGGTCTCCAGTCAGAGAGCCGGCGACGCATGCTCGCGCCCTGCAGAGCACGCCTTGCGCCGTGAAGCCACTACAAGAGGTCGTCGCGATGCCGTCGCACACGCGCGCCGAGCAGACGTCCGTCGTGGCAGCGGCGCAGGGCGTGCGCCCGCCATGCGGCTTCCCGATGACGGCTGCGCATTTCCCACGCCGGCCGGGCAGATCGCATGCGGCGCATTGATCTGCGCACGTGCTCTCGCAGCAGACACCGTCGACGCAGTGTCCACTCCCGCAGTCTTGATCACCAGCGCAGTCTTGCCCGTCGACCAGCGCGCACCTCCCAGGGAGCTTCGGAGTGCTGCAGGTCATGCCTGCCGCGCACGATGGGGCCTCGCAGCAGACGCCGTCGGTGCAGGTCGAGGGAGCCGCACAGTCGTTCGTCGTCGTGCACGGCCTACCGAGACCCGCGAGCGGCAGGCACTTGTTGTCCTTGCAGTAGTAGCCCGACACACAGTCGCTCTTCGCGGTGCACGATACGCCGCACACGACGCCGACGCAGGCGAACCCGTTGCACGACTTCGCTACGTCGCCACAGGCGCCAGCGCCGTCGCAGGTAGACGCGTGTGTCTCACGGCCGTTTGCGCACGCGGTCGTGCTGCAGGAGGTCGCCGACGGCGGTACGCCGCACGCCATCCGATCGGTGCCGAGGCATTGATCGCCGCAACTGCTGCCCGCGTTGGCGCCGGTGCATGGCGAGCGGCTGCCGTGCGGAGGTCCCGATACAGCTACGCAGCTGCCTTCCGATCCAGCGACGTCACAGGCCTCGCAACGGCCGCTGCACGCTGCGTTGCAACAAACGCCGTCGACGCATAGCCCGGATTCGCACTCCGCCGACGTCGCGCACGACCGTCCGAAATCCTCGCCGAACGTGATCACGCGGCGCGAGAGAGCGGCGCTCGTGCGATGACCCACGAACGTCTTGCCGGCGGCGAGCGCCGTGAGGGAGAACTCGAACGGCGTGAGTGCGGTGATGTCCACCGTCGGCGAGACCGCGGGCACGCCGCCGGCGGCGCGCG
>JBKJQC010000257.1:0-13942 GCA_046593995.1 Polyangiales bacterium | reverse complement strand
GCTCGAGGCGATCAGGCCGGACGCGCGGATCATCCTCCTCGGCGATCCCGACCAGCTCGCGAGCGACGAGATCACCGAGCACCGCGCCGGCCTCGACGCTCGCGAGCTGGTCGGGATCGCCGAGGAGGATGATCCGCGCGTCCGGCCTGATCGCCTCGAGCAGTCGACGAAAGAGCGATACGTCGATCATCGACGACTCGTCGACGAGGACCACATCGGCAGCCAACGGCCGCTGCGCGTTGTGCCGCGCCTTCGTCACCGACCCCGGCATGATCCCGAGCTCGCGATGGATCGTCCGCGCCGTCACCGGGATCGATCTCTTGACGAGCTCGTTCGCGTCGAGCGTCGGTAGCGCGGCGGCGACGGTCTCGCCGAGACGAGCGGCGGCCTTGCCGGTGGGCGCGACCATGCGCACGTCGAGCTTGCGATCCCCGAAGTCGGCCGCCGCCGCGAGGAGCAACGCGATCAGGCGCACTCCGGTCCACGTCTTCCCGGTACCTGGTCCGCCGCACACGACGAGCAGGCGGCGGGTGAGCGCGAGACGCGCGGCCGCGAGATGTGCGGCGTCACCTTCGGGAAAGAGTCGCGTGCACTGGGTCGCGAGCCAGGCATCGCTCACCTCCGACGGCCGCGGGGTGAGCCGGACGCGGATCTGCTCGGCGAGGGCGCGCTCGTGCTCGTAGTAGCGCCGCAGGTACAGCCGACCGTCGACGCACACCAGCGGAGACGCGTCGCCCGCGATCAGCGTGCTCCGCCCGATGGCTTCGCGAAGGATCTGCGGATCGGGGATGCCGACCATCTCCGCGTCGTCCGCGTCGAGCGAGCGGAGAAAGGCATTGGAGGTCGCGAGGTCGAGCGCGACGTGCCCGGCCCGCACCGCGGCGCTCGTCAGCGCGACGGCCAGCGCGACGGCCTCGTCGCTCTCGCCGCTCAACGCCATGAGGCGTCTGGTCAGCGCGAGATCGATCGGCGCGAAGACGTCGCGACCGGCGAGCGTATCGAGGAGCGCGGTCATACGACCCCTTCGAGCAGCTTCGAGAGCGCCTCGATCAACCGCGCCTCCGGGCGATCGTGGAAGATTCCCCGGCTCGCGCCGGTCTTCGGGCTCATTCCGCGGAGGAACAGGAAGAGCGCGCCTCCGAAGTGGCGATCGTAGTCGTAGTCCGGGATCCGATCGCGCAGGTGGCGATGCAGGGCGACGCAATAGAGCAGGTATTGGAGGACGTAGTGATGGTCGATCATCACGTCCTGCAGACGTTCGTGCGTGTACGACGCCGCGCGGTCGCCGAGGTGGTTCGACTTGTAGTCCACGATGTAGAAGCGCCCGTCGTGCTCGAAGACGAGGTCGACGAATCCGTGCAGGAAGCCACGCCAGGCGTCGAACCCGAGCGCCCGCGCGTGCGGCGCGTACCGCGCGTGGAGGGCGCTGCCGTGCTGTGCGAGGGTGGTCGCGAGCATCACCGGTCCGACGTGTCCCGCGCCGGCCGAGCTGTCGGCGACGACGGGGAGGAGGAACTCCAGCTCGGGGATGCATTTGTCCGCCGCGAGATCGCGCAGGGTCAGCGGCGCGTCGGCGAGCAGCGGCGTGTCGAGGATCTCGACCAGCGCAGCCACCAAGCCATCGGCGAGCGACGCCGCGAATCGTGCGCGTCGCAGCTGCTCGACGACCACCTCGCGCACGCGATCTGGGGTCGCGCGCGCGAGCTCGAGCTTTTCGAGCACGGCGTGGAGGAGATCACCCGTCGTGCGTCCGCGCGGGAAGTCCGCGAGCGCGACGCGCGGGCCGTCGAGGTCCGACAGCACGGCGGCTTCCGCGTCCTCCACATCGCGCGCTTCCTGGCGCTCCTCGGAGACCGTGACCGCGGGGGGCGGCCTCCGTCCCTTGCTCACCAGCTTGCTGAAGCTCGAGACATGGAAGTGATCGCGTTCGAGCTGCGGCGGCGTCCCCGGCACGATGGCCGCGGCCGTGACGTCGGAGTCGCGCGCGAGCCGGCGCGGTGGGGTGGCGTCTCTGGCCGCGATCTCGACGGAGATGTGCTGTGGATTCGCGTTGGCGAGGTCGGTCGCCGCGGCCCGCAGCTGCGCGTCTCGATTCTCGCAGGCGTCAGCGCGCTCCGCATCGGTCCCCCGAGGCGTCGGAAGTGTCTCGAAGACACCGAGCAGCTTCGCGAGCGCAGAGCAGTCGAACACCTCGCAGTTCGGGAGGTAGACATGGATCTGATGGCGCGCGCGGGTGAGCGCGACGTAGGCGACGCGCATCTGCTCGCGCCGCTCCTCGTCCTTCGCAGCCCTGAGATCGGCCTGTTCGGCGGGATCGGGCTTCGCGGTGCGCACGCGCAGGTGCCCATCCGGAGGCGGCACCTTCACGAGCGGCTCGGCGAAGAGACCGCCGCGCCAGAGCGATGGGAGGATGACGATTGGGAACTCGAGCCCCTTCGTCTTGTGGGTGTTCGAGATACGCACCGCGTCCGCGTCGCTCTCGAGCCGGATCTGCTGCGCGTCGGCGGCGACGTCGCCGCGCGCGGCCTTGTTGGCGCGCGCGAGCTCGAACCAGGCGAGGAGCGCCTCGGGGCCCATCCCGTTGCGACGTCCGACGTCGTGCAACACCTCGCCGAGGTGGAGGAGGTTCGCGAGCCTTCGATCGCCGCGCTCGCGCGCGAGCACCCGGGGCGGCACGCGCTCTCCGTCGATGATCATCCGGAACGCGGGATACAGGCCGCGCTCACGCCAGCGCTCCCGTGCCGCGCTGAACCGCGCGACGACGGCGTCCCACTGCATCGGATCGCACCCCTCGGTAGGCGTCGCCGCGAGCTTCTCCAGATCGTTCGCCGACCAACCGAGGAGCTTCGTCGTGAGCGCGGTGCGCACGCGCCGCGCGTTCGAAGGTTGGACCACGGCGGCGAGCACCTGCGCGAGCTCCGAGGCTTCCTCCGTGTCGAGCACGCTGTTCTCGGTCGCGAGGACGGCGGGGATTCCCAGGTCGCGGAGCGCTGCGTACATCGCGTCGGCCTCGGCGTTCGCGCGGACGAGGACCGCGATGTCGCCCGGGCGCACCCGCTTGCCGTCGATGCGCGCAGAGCCGTCGAGCAGCCGAACGATGTCGCGCGCGGCTTCGGTCCGCATCGCGGCCTCGGCTTCGGGGGCGGAGTACACGCACGTCGGCTCTGTCAGCACGACGAGACGGAGCGCGGGAGGGACGGCACCGCTGATCTCCAGTCGGGGCTTCGCATCGTCCTTCGCCTTCACCGGGAGGTAGCCGATGGTCGGGTTGCCGAACGGGTCCGAGACGTGGCCGAAGAGCGTGTTCAACGCCGAGACGAGCGGCGGATCCGCGCGCTGACTGATCTGCAGCGACCGTCGCGCGAGGCCCGCCCGCGCCGTCGCATCGAGGTAGGAGTGGATGTCCGCGCCGCGGAAGCCGTAGATCGCCTGCTTCGGATCGCCGACCAGGAAGAGCGGCACCTGCGCGACCCCGAAGATGCGCCGGACGATCTCGTATTGCACCGGATCGGTGTCCTGGAACTCGTCGACGAGCGCCGCGGTGTACGACTCCCGCAAGCGCGCAGCGATCGCGTCGCCGGAGCTCCCCACGAGGGCATCGCGCAGCTGTATCAAGAGATCGTCGAAGCCGAGATATCCGTCGGAGCGCTCGATCTCGGCGATCGCGCGCGGTGCGCGGCGCGCGACGTCGAGCAGCAGCGCCTGCGGGAGTCGCGCGGCGGCTTCGTGCAGGGCGTCGTACGCGTGTACCAGCAGCTCGATCGCGTCACGGATTGGATGCTCCGGGAACGCGACCCGCACCCTCAGGTTCTTCGCGAGTGCGTCGCGACAGAGGAGCCAAGTGCAGTTCGGCAGCCCCTCCCAGATGATCTCGTCGGCGGTCTGCCGTAGGCCCTCGGTGACGCGCGCGCCCGCGCCTCGCAGCGTGCACTGCTTGAGTGGGAGCGCGTCGACGTACGCCGTCACCAAGAACGGATCCGCCGCGAGGCGAGTGAGGATCGACGCGTGGACCTCGCGTAACGTGCGCTCGGTCGCGGCCACCTTCGCGAGCAACGGCCGCAGGTCGTCCGTCACGGCGCACTGCACGGCGAGATCCGGCCAGCGATTGGCAAGCGCGGCCACCTTGGCGACCTTGCTCGCGCCGGTCTTCGGCAGACACGAGTACACGAGAGGGGACGATGCGATCGCGCGCAGCCACCGCTCGTGCGACCAGCGGTCCGCGGGCGTCGCTCCGTTGTCGGCCACGACGTCGAGCGCGAGCGGACCGCCGACGTCGAACGCGCGCTCCATCAGGACCCGCTGACAGAAGGCGTGCAGCGTCGCGATCGGCGCCTCGTCGAGGTCCGACAGCGCGCGCTGCAGCAGCTCCGCGTCCGCGCGCTGCTGGCCGCGTCGCTCGATGAGCTGCTTCGCAAAGAGGTCGTCGGTCGCGCCGCCCGACGCCGCGCGGAGCGCCTCGCGGACGCGACTGCGAATGCGGTCACGGAGCTCGCTCGTCGCGGCGCGGGTGAACGTCACGACGAGGATCGAGCGAGCAGACATCCGCTTCTCCAGGAGGAGCCGCAGATGGAGCGCGGTGATCGTCCAGGTCTTCCCGGTGCCGGCGCTCGCCTCGACGAGCATCGGATCGAGGGGGACGTCGAGCGCGTGGAGCTCCTCCATCACGGCACCTCCGCGAGCAGCATCGGTACGACCAGCCGCTCGGCGACCGCGACCGCGTCGGGGACGCGCGCCTCGCCGGCCGGCAGGGTGAACCCGAGCTCCCAGGGCAGACCGCCGCGGAGCGCGCGCGTCGTGTCGGCGTCCTCCATCTGCCACCCATCCTCGATGTTGGCGCGGAGCACGTTGCGCGCGCGGTCGGCACGGTCCTCGTCGGAGAGGCCGGCCGTCGTGCCCGCGATCAGCGCCTTCGCCGCGGCTTGGGTGCCGCCATCGAACGCGAGGAGCGGGGCGACGCCGGCCGTGCGGTACAGATCCACGAGATCGGCGAGGAGTCTCCCGGCGAGGGCGATGACGGTCGGGGCGGGGGTCGTCGACGATGCCGTCTTGGGCGCCGCGAGCGACCAGTGGCACGCCACACGCGCCTTGCCCTTGCCGCAGTAGACGATCGAGCTGCGGAACGTCTCGTCGTTGCCGTCGACGATCATCGCCAGGTGGTGCAGCCAGAGCTCGACTTGGTGCTCGAGCCGCATGCTCCCGGTGCGGATGATGACCCTCCCGTTCGGGTAGAGACAGTCGACGGAGCCGACGATGCGAACGCCGGCGACGCGCACGTCGATGCTCCGCGGTGGCAGACGTGCGCCGCCGCGCGCCGAGGCGACGGTGTCCAAGAGCGACTGCGCCTCGCGCGCAGCGTCGTCGATCGCAGCGTCGCCCGCCGCGCCGGGAGGGAGTCGCCCGCTCGCGCGCAGAGCCTGCTGGACGCCGCTCTGCGACGCTGCGCCGCCCTTTTCGTGGCCGTGGAAGATGCGATCGCGAAGCCACCACTGTTCGAGCGGATCGACGTCGTGCGGATCGAGATCCTGCACGACGGACGCGCGCCGCGAGAGGTCGAGCTGCAGGCGATCTTTCAAGAAGTTCTTGATCGGCGCGCCGAGGCGTCGGGCCATCGCGCCGAGATCGATCACGTCCGCCTGCACCTCGGCGAGCAGCGCCTGCACGAACGGCGGCTCCGGCTCCGCTGGTCGCAGCGTCGCGCGCGCACCTTCTGCGAAGATCGTGCTCGTCGTCTGCACCGGGCCTCGCTCGAAGAGCCGGGGATCCCACGGCGCCAAGGGCACCTCCGTGACGATCGACGCTTCGGACTCGAACGTCGCCTCGATGGTATCGACGAGCTCGGAGACGACCACGCACGGCGGCCGCTTGGTGTTCTCCTGCGCGTCGCGGCCTGGGTACGTCACGATCAGCCGCTCGCGCGCCGCGAGGATCGCGTCGAGGAACGCGCCGCGATCCTCGTCGCGCGCCGACGGATCGAGTGGACGCGGCTCCACGAGCGTGCGGTCAAGCGGATCGACGTGTGTGCGACGGGGGAACCCGCCGTCGGCGAGCCCCACGATCGCGATGACGCGGAAGGGCACCTGTCGCATCGGCAGCAACGCGCCCGCGGTGATCGGCCCGGACGCGAACCCCACGCCGACCGCCTCGTCGTCCGCCACCGCTTCGAGCCAGGGGAGGAGCGCCGCGAGCGTGAGCGGCGTCTCGTACCCGGCGGTGGCGGCGCCATCCCATAGAGCGCCGAGCCGGCGGAGCAGTGACGCGCGCTCGAACGCGAGCGGCCCGCGCGTGGGCAGCAGATGGTCGACCACTCGGTCGATCACCGCGCGCCACGCGGCCGGCGTTCGTGCGCCAGTGATCTCGTGGCGCAGCGCGAGGAGCCCCTCGATCAGCGTTGCGGCGCGTCCGGCGAGCTCGGCGCGATCTCCTTCGACGTCGTCGTAGGGAAGCAGGTCGTGGACCATGCGCTCGTCGTGGCCCGGCACCGCGACGCCGACGAGCAGTCGATCGAGCCCGACGCGCCAGGTGTTCTCGATCCCGAGTGTTCGTCCTTCGAGATCGTCGACGTGGCCGAGCGCGCGACGGTGCTCGGCGTCGGCGCCCCAGTGCACGGCGAGCTCGTCGATCCAGCACGCGAGCGTCTCGAGATCGGTCTCCTCGAATTCGTAACGCGCGCGCACGGTCGGGTGGGCGCAGAGCTCGAGGACCGACGACGCCGCGAACCGCCCGCGCAGCACGTCGAGCGCGTCGAGCAGCGCGCGGCCTGCCGTCGTCTTCCGGCGACCGCCACCGTCGGCGATGCGGATCGGGAGCTTCTCGCCGTCGCCGGTGGCGAAGGCGGCTTCGAGGTAGGGCGCGTAAGCGTCGAGATCGGGCGTCAAGATCGCGACGTCGCGCGGACGCAGCGTCGGATCGGCCGCGAACATCGCGAGGAGGCGGTCGCGCACCGTCTCGGCCTCGCGCATCGGCCCGTGGCAGGAAAAAATCTCGATCGAGCGATCTTCGGCCGCGCGGCGCACGCGTTCGCGGGACTCCGCCGTCGGACCGCGCGGGACGTCCGCGGCCAGCTCGCGCTGGAGGTGCTCGAGCGCCGTCGTTCCGAGCGCCCGGCCCGCGGCGGACTCCACGATCGTCTGCGCGCGCTCGGTGGCCTGCGCGACTCCGGCGCGCGTCTGCTTCGAGAGCGCGGCGAGGAGCGCGTGTTGCGGCTGCGTTTCGCGCGAGAGCGCGTCCGACACGCGCGGTACGAACAAATGGACCTCGGCGCGCGCGGCCACCACCTCGAGCAAATCGAGCACGCGCGCGGGGAGCGACGCCGCGCCGAAGACCGAGATCCGCTCCGGGATGCGACCGGCGGGCGCTTCGACGAGACGCGCCGACAGCGCGCGCAGGCGACGGTCGAGGGCGCCGTCACCGAGTCGCTCGCCGACATCGGCCATCACCATCGACTGCCACGCGAGCTCGCCGGTGGCCGGCTCCCGCAGCAGATCAGGACGGTGCAGCGCGTACTTCTCGTAGAGCTCGGCGACTCGTCGCGCGAGCGCGATGCGCTTGCTCTGGTCGTCGTCGTGCTCGAGGTAGCGACGGACGGGCAGGAAGTCCGGAAGCGCGAGGCGCTCGTCGATGGCGCGCGCGACCGTCCAAGCCGTCGTCTCGAACGAGCTCGCGGCCGCGGCGTCGCCGTCCTCGGTGAGCGCGATCAACTTCGTGACGAACGCACGCGGCGTCGCCGTCCACGCGGGGACCCACACGCCGCGCGCCTTTGCGAGCTCCTGGCCGATCCAGCGATCCATCCCCGCACACCCGACGACCAGCGCGTCGCGCGCGAGGGGGCTCGAGAGCGGCGTCGCGACGACGCGCGCGAGCTCGGCGGCGAGCGTCTCGATGTCACGCGCGAAGTGGAGATGGATTCCGGGCACGTGGTCCGAGGGTACAGATAAGGAGTGAAGCGGGTACGTCCCGTGTCGAGAGTGCGCCGTCCCTGCGACGATCCGTGTCGCCGGCGCGATGGTCAAGAGCTCACGAGTCGCCGACCAAGCATGCACGACGTCAGCGTGCACCCGGCATGCGACACGCGCTGTCGCTGCCCCGCCGCATGATGCGCGCGTGCCCACGCGCGCGCATGTCCTCCAGCTCATTGCCCGCGAGCTCTCCCGGCTCGAGGTCGACGAGACGGATCCGTTCGAACGGACGCACCGCGCGCTCGACGTCGCCGAGCGTTGCACGCGCGCCATCCACGACTACGCGCGCAGCCGTCAGGACCGCATCGAGCCCCTGCAGGACGCCGTGCAAGCGGCGCTGCGATCGATCGCCGCAGGTCCGAAGGAGCTGATCCCGACCGGCCTCTCGCCGCTCGACGAAGCGATCGGCGGTCTGCGTCGAGGCGAGCTCGCCGCAGTCGGGGGGCAGCCCGGGATGGGGCGCACCTCGCTGGCGCTGACCGTCGCGGACTGCGTTGCGCAGCGCGGGATGGGCGTCATCCTCGCGGCGCTGGAGCTCGATCCGGAGCACGTCGCGCGGCGGCTGATCGCGATGCGCGGCCGACTGCGCTGGGACCAGCTCGCCCCGGCGATGCTCGATCCGACGATCGAGGAAGCGGCGAACGATCTCGCGTCGCTCCCGCTCCATGTGATCGGCTCGGGCAACGTCACCCCGTCGTCGCTCGCCGCCCACGTGCGCGCGCGAGGCCTCGATCCGATGGCGCCGGCGGTGCAACTCCTCGTGGTGGACCGCGTGCAGCTGCTCCGCACGCGCAGCGACCGCAACCCCGGCGAAGACGCGAAGGCGCTCTGGACCGCGCTCCGCGAGCTCGCGCGCGAGCTCGACATCGCCGTCCTGGTGACGACGGAGCTCCGATCGTCGCCGTCGGCATGGCCACGCCCGCCGACGATCGCCGACCTGCCGCGCGGCTGTCAGCGCGACGCCGATGTGGTGCTCCTCCTCGATCGCCGCGAGGTGGTGAAGCGTATTCGCGGGCTCACCGTCACGCCGCACCTCCGGCACCGCTGCGACGTGACCATCGTCCGCCGCCGCCACGGCGAGGTAGGTCAGGTGACGCTGCACTTCGACGAGGCGACCGGAACATTCCTCGGCGCGCGGTGATCGCTCGGTCGTCGCCTCGATCGTCACGCGCACGCGACCTCGCGCGGTACGCGCACGAGCGTGATCTCGGCGATCTCGTCGGCGAGGATGCCGTCGACCGCGAGCACGACGGTCTCGTCGATGTGAGCGAGGAGCGCGGGCTCGAAGATCCGCTGCCAGCTCGCCTCGATCTCCTGCTGCGAGTGATCCTGCTTGGACTCCTCACTCGACACGCTCGCGTGGAGCCCGTTCACGACGAGCATCGACCAGCCGAGGAAGTGCACCGGCACCACGCGATCCGCCGCGACGTCGACGGCGACGATCGCGAGCTCGGTTCCGGTCGGCGCGTACAGGTTCCAGTCGGACATCGGCGGAGGCGCCGCTGCGCACCACGCGGGGTTCTTCCCAGACTGGGCGCGGGCCCGGAGCGCGCGACGGAGCCAGGCGTACGCGCGTCGTTCGAAGGGCTTGGGCGTATCGCGCAGATCGTCGACGAGCCAACAGTCGACGCGGTCGGCGACCGCGACGCAGTACACGCGGCGGAGCTCGGGAGAGGCAGACGTCCGAAGCATGGCCGCGAAAATACGGCGAGGGTGCGACGGACGGTGTCGCGTGCGTCGTCGTCATGCGCTCAGAGCGCGCCCTTCGCTGCCGCGTGAGCATTCAACGGGTGGACGACGGCATCGCGGATCGCCCGCAGCGCACGGTTCTCCACGAGGTACTCGCGGAAGGTCCGCCGGCCGTCGTCGGTCCTGCCGAAGCCATCGCCTGCGAACTGCGGGTTCGCGCCGACGGTATGCCAGAGGAACAAACGCGCTCTCGCCGCGGTGCGCGGGCCAGCGGCGAGCCGTGCGACGCTCACGTGGTCCTCGTGCGTCGGGTTCTCGCGCACGGCCTTGCGGCCGTATCGAGACATGTCCGCGGCGTCGAGCAGCGCGGCGAACGGCGTTCTCTCGAGCGCGTCCCAGTGAGACGCGATGAAAGGAGCGACGTCGCCGTACCACCGCTCGACCGCCGTGCGCAGACCGGCCCAGGTCGCGAGGATCGCGCGCTCCGCCGGGAACACCGCGAGGAGAACGCCCACTCCGTCCTGCTGCTTCTCGGCGAACCAGGTGGCGCGCTTGCCCATCTCGAGGAAGTACTCCTCCCTCGGGATCTGCGTCAGTCGCTTCACGGCGTCGGGGCCGCTGACCCATGCCGCCCTTCGCGGTGCGAAGTCGGCCAGCTCGGCGAACTCGATCGTGTCGTGCGGGTAGAGCTGAAAGACGCGCAGGGAGAGCCCCTCCGGCTCGTCATCGAGCTTCGTGCCCGCGCGCAAGAGGTCGACGTACTCGGCTGGCGTCATGTGCTTCATCGATAGTCCTTCTCGGAATGGGTGGAACCGTGATCAGCGTGGCAGTCGCTCGAGCGCGCCGTCCGCGCGCACCGCAACGAAGCGGCGATCGGGGAGCAGCACCGACCAGAGGGTGCCGTCGCTGTCGACGCTGGCGGACACCGTCACGCGCGTCGCCGTGACGAAGTGCGGCGCCGCGGAAGCGTCATGCTCGCCCTTTGCACGGTCGATGGGCCGCCGCGTGTGACCGCTGACGACGATCCTCGACCAGCTCGGATCGGCGATCACTGCGAGCGCCTTCTCGCGGAGGGCTGCGTGGGTGTGACCGTTCTCCAACAGCGGACGATCGCGCAGCGTCGCGAGCTGCGGCTCGATCGCGCCGCGTTCGAGGCCGGCGTGTACGAACAGGTGTGTGCCGTCGTCGACGAACCACGGCCGTCTCTGGAGGAAGTCGCGGTGTGCCGCCGGCATCGCGTACGCGAGCTCCGCGCCGCTGCGGGCGCCGTACGCCGAGGCGGTGGAGCGCCCGCCGTAGTTCTCCACCCACCGCGCGAACCAGCTCTCGTCCGCGGGGCCGCCGTCCCAGCCCATGCTGCGGACGCACGCGAGGTCGTGGTTGCCGAGGATCGCCGCGAAGCGATCGCCGCGGTCTCGTTCGAGCTCCACGAGCAGGTCGAGGAGCTGCGGGATCGCGGGACCGTTGTCGACGTAGTCGCCGAGCAGGACGACTCGGTAATCAGCCCCGAGCTCTCGGTCCCAGTGCGCGAGGAGCTGGACGAGTCGATCGCGTTGTCCATGGAGATCGGCGACGGCGACGACCGGGAGCTCCGTCGAGGGCGCGGGACGCGAAGACGCAAGCGGTCCCGCGAGGGCGCGCGCGAGTCGCTCGATCTCGCTGCGGTCGGGAACCACGGCGACCATCTCGGGGGGCAGGGCAGCGACACCACCCGCGCCACCGAGGAACATGCCGACGAGGCAGGCCACGCTGTCGCTGTCCCCGTCGATGCGTGCGGCGCGCTCGATGGCGAGCCGCGGATCGTGCTGCCACCGAAGGGCTGCTGCCACCGCGAGTCCGAGCGCGCTCGCCGAGCGCCAGCCGCCGTCGCCGTGAGGGATTGCTGACTCGTCGAGCCATGCGTCACCCGTGCGTGCGCCGAGCGAGATGGCCGCTTCGAGCGCGGAGGCCACCGCACCGCCACGGTTCCATGGTCCGCGGAGGTCATCGATGGCACGCTGCACCAACGCCGCGTCGAAGGCTTCTCCTTCGAGCACCCAGCGGAGGAGGTGCGACGCGGCGATGGCCGCCTCGAGCGCGTCGACACCGAGGTGCGTGACGCTCGCGGAGATCTCCGCCGCGCGCGTGAGCGTCGCGCCGTCGAACGCCATCGCCAGCGGCGCGATGCGCATCACCGCGCCGCAGCCGTCGCTGCCGACGACGCCCGACGTGCGCCAGTCGCCGCCGCGCGCGTAGGACGCCGTGCCGGCGAGGCAGGTCCCGCCCGGCGCCGTCGAGGGCGTGAGCGGATCGTGCGACCACTCGACGAAGCGCTTGCCGACCGCGTGACCGAAGCGATCCTCGTCGAATGCGCCGACGTCGAGGATGGCGCGCGCGAGGTAGAGCGCCATGTGCGTGTCGTCGGTCCAGCGGAACACGCCGGGCGTGAGCGACACGGCCTCGGTGCGCACGCGGGCGCCGCGCAGGAACTCGAGAGGGCGACCGAGGGCGTCACCGACTGCGAGGCCGAGGAACGCACCGATGCAGCGTTGTTCGAACGAGATCGAAGACATCAAACCCTTTCCACAGAGCGCGGAGCCTCGTTCCACCTGACGCGGAACGCGACCCATCGCGCCTCCTCCCGGATCCCCTGCCTGGAACTTGGGGCGTCGGACGACCGTTGCAATGCCTTCCGGACATTCATTGTCACTGCAGGCACGCCACGGGCGATCGAGGATTGCGAGCAGCTTGGCTGCTGCGAACAGATCACGCGGCATTCAGTGGCGATCGAGCTCGGCGCCGTCGCTTTGCTCATTGGGCTCGGTGATCACCTTGCGCTCCGTCCCGTGTCGCCGACTGGTCTCTACCCGCGCACCGCGTCGCGCCCGACCGAGTCGCACGCGGAGCACGCGCTCTACCGCGCGCTCTCGAAGCGACTTCCGGAGGGCTAGACCGCGTGGCACTCCCTCCGCCTGCGCGTCGACGGCGGCGTCGAAGGGGAGGGGGACTTCGTCCTCGCCATTCCCGACAAGGGGATCGTCGTCCTCGAGGTGAAGGCGGGGAGATCCGGTTGTCCGGCGGGCAGTGGCTCCAGAACGGGAAACCGCTCAAGCGTGCGCCCCGCGATCAGGGCCTTCGCTACGCTGGCATCCTCCGCCAGCGCCTCGGCGAGAGCCTCCGGGCCGTTCCCTTCATCCGCGTCGCGCTCGCCTTTCCCGACGTTCACTTCAGCAACGAGCCCGCGACCGGCGATCTCGAAGGGATTGTCCTCGGCGGGCACGATCTCGACTACCTCGACGACGCGCTCCGTGCCGTGGTCGGCCGCCTCTTCGTCGCGACCGATCCGCCGCGCAATCGCGACTGGATCGAGAAGCTTCACGCCTACTGGGGAGAGACCTGGACGCCGACGCTCACGTTGGGCGACGCGAAGCGGAAGCGCGCCGCCGACATGTTGCCGTGGGACGAATTCCAGCTCGTCGTGCTCGACGGCATGGAGCACAACCCGCGGTTCCTGGTGGTCGGCGGCGCCGGTACGGGAAAGACGCTGCTCGCGCGCGAGTTCGCCGGACGTCGCGCCCAGCAGGGGCAGCGGGTGCTCTACCTCTGCTCGTCGCGCGCGCTCGCGACGGGGCTCCGCGCCGACGGGCTCGAGCACGTCTGGCCGATCCGCGAGTACGCCGCGCGGCTGCTCGAGGACGCAAACATCCACCTGCAAGGCGGGCTGCCGCGCGCGTCGTGGACGACCGAGACCTGGGAAGACGCGGCGCTGCATGCCGCCGTCGAGTGCGCTCCGAACCTGACGCCCGCATGGGACGCCGTAGTCGTCGCCGAGGCGCATGACTTCTCGTCCAACGATTGGGAGTTGGTGCGCTCGCTCGCCGGCGATCGCGTGCTCTGGGGCTTCGGCGACGACGGGCAAGCCTACTGGCCAGAGCGCGCGTGGCCGATCGCGCTCTTCGGCGACCATTCCTTCCGCCTGCCCAAGCGATACCGCTGTCCCGAACCGCTGGCGCGCTTCGCCGATCTTTATCGAGGCCGGCTCCCGCACGGCGCGTCCGAGGCGCCGGAGGGACCCTTCGACGAGCTGCGCGTGATCCGTGCGCCCTCCGCGTCGAACGTAGAGGCGAAGATCAGTCGCGAGATCGAGAAGGCGCTCGCCTCCGGGCTCGAGCCGCGCGACATCGCCGTCCTGTCGCTCGCCGGCGTGAAGCTCACGGAGATCTGCGCTGGCGATCGGCTCGGGACGCGCAGGGTCGTCCGCGCTGACGACCCCTCGCTCCACGAGAACGTCGTCGCGGACACCTTCCTCCGGTTCAAGG
>JBKJQC010000252.1:0-3346 GCA_046593995.1 Polyangiales bacterium | reverse complement strand
CATGGCACGTCCTGTCGATCCCAATGCGAAGGTAGAGCTGCTCCGAGCCGCGGAGGCGGTGTTCGTGGAGCGCGGCCTGGAGAAGGCCCGCGTCGAGGAGATCACGGCCCGCGCCGGCCGATCGAAGGGGAGCTTCTACCTCCATTTCGACAGCAAGGAGGAAGCCTTCCGGCAGATCGTCGAGTCGACGCTCGCGCGCCTGGCGAGCTTCCTCGAGTACGTGAACCCCGCAGCCGTTCCTCCGGGGACGTCGTTCGCCGACATCCTCGACTCGCTCCTCGGGCACGAGGTCGAGCTCTTCGAGTTCCTCTGGCAGAACCGCGGTGTCATGCGCCTCCTGCTCTGCGGCGGCGGCAGCTCGCAGTTCGGCTACCTCATCGACGCGTTCGCCGAACGCGCCCGCGAGAACACGAAGAGCTGGCTGCGCGTCGGGATCGAGCGGGGAGATTACCGTGCGGATCTCGACATCGAGGTCGCGAGCCTGGTGATCGCCGGCGCCTACGACCGGGTCGCGCGCACGATCGTGACGCTCGACAAGAAGCCCGACATCCGCGCCTGGGTCCGCGGGATCCAGCGGGTGCTGCTCGGAGGCCTCGTCTGCGCGGCCGTCCGAGACGTTCTTGACCTGCCGGTCACTGATCCCGGGTCTGCGCCCGAGGCCTCTGTCGCGGCATCCCCTCCCTCGCGGTTGCGCCGGAAGGGGGCCGGCTCGTCCGCGGGGTCTCGCCCACACACCGCACGAAAAGCATCATGAGCTCCTCGGAATCTCCCCCGCCCTTCGTCGAGAAGACCCCGCTCCCCGCTCCGCCCCCGCGCGCGCCATCTCGGGTGCCATCTCGGGTGAGTGAGAAGAAGGGGTCGCGCTACGGCACGCTCTTCGTCCTCCTCGCGATCGCGCTGGCTGCGATCCCGGTCTCCGCCCGCGTGAAGAACGCGATGGCGAAGAAGAAGTCGATGGAGGAGGACCGCACGAAGACCCAGCAGGAGTCGGTCGCCAAGGCGAACGCACCGCTCTCCGTGAAGGTCGTGAAGGGCTCGCCCACGACGTGGTCCGCGGCGATCCCGTTCGACGGCACGCTGCAGCCGATCCACGAGGCGATGCTCGCGTTCAAGGCGACCGGACCGATCTCGCAGCTGAAGGTGAAGGTCGGCGACTACGTGAAGCAGGGCTCGCTGCTCGCGGCGCTCGATGCGACCGAGGCGTACGCGCAGTCGCGGGCAGCGAGCGCCCAGATCAAGGCATCGCAGGCTCAGCTCGCCCTCGCGAAGGACCACGCCGAGCGCACCGCTGCGATGGTGAAGAGCGGCGCCGCTGCCGGCGTGCAGGAGACGCAGGCGCAGGGGCAGCTCGATCTCACCGCGGCCCAGCTCGAAGGCGCGCAGGCGCAGCTCGCGCTCGCCGGCGCGATGGTGAAGAACCACACCTTGACCGCGCCGTTCGCCGGTTGGGTGACCATGGCTCCGAGCTCGGTCGGCGGTCTCGCGATCGCCGGGCAGCCGCTCTTCCAGATGAAGGACGTCTCGCGCCTGCGCCTCGTCGGCACGGTGAGCGAGCAGGACGCCCCGCTCGTGAAGCTCGGCTCCGAGGTGACGATCACGGTGACGCACGCTTCGTCGAGCAAGACGCTCGTCGCGAAGGTGACGGCGCTCGTCCCCTCGGTCGATCCGGCGACGCGCCGGATCCCGGTCGCGGCCGAGGTCGACAACGACAAGGATCCGATCCTCGCCGGCACGTTCGTGCACGCGCAGATCGGCGGCGGCGCAGCGCTGCCGGTTCTGAAGCTCCCTGCCACCGCGCTCCGTCCCGGCTCGCAGGACGAGGTGATGGTCGTCGAGAAGGGAGTGCTCCGCGCCGCCAAGATCGTCTTCGCCCGCTCGACCGACGGCTCCCTCCTCGTGCGCTCCGGCATCGGCGCCGACGACGAGGTGCTCGTGACGCCCCCCCCCGAGGCCAAGACCGGCGACAACGTCGAGATCTCGCAAGACTGAAGAGAGACACGATCCGATTGAACACGGAGGCACGGAGGCACGGAGGTCCATGAAGTCTGCCGATCGTCGCCACGCCCGCTGTGCCGCCTCTGGTCTTCGAGACGTGATGGCGAGCCACTGTGACGAGAGGCAGACGCCGCGATCGGCAGACCCTCTCGACCTCCGTCTCGCCTCTGTGCCTCCGTGCCTCCGTGTTCAATCGGATCTTCGTGATCCGCGCGTGGAAGAAGTGTCATGAACATCTCCGAGATTGCGATTCGCCGTCCGGTCTTCACCGTCATGATGACGGTGGCCTTGCTCGTCCTCGGCTGGGTCGGGTTCAGGAGCCTCGGGACCGATCTCTTCCCCGACGTCTCCTTCCCCGTCATCGCGATCAGCACGCCCTATCCGGGTGCCTCGCCGAACGAGGTCGAGACGCTCGTCACGAAGCCCGTCGAGGACGCGGTCGTCGGCCTGAACCAGATCGATCGCATCCGCTCGTTCTCGCGCGAGGGTATGTCGACGACGCTCGTGATCTTCAAGCTCGAGAAGGACATCAGCGAGGGCGCGACCGAGGTCCGCGAGAAGGTCGCCGGCATCCGCTGGAAGCTCCCGCAAGACGTGAAGGAGCCGACGATCAACCGGTTCGACGTCAGCGCGACGCCGATCCTGATCTACACGCTCTCGTCGACCACCTCGCTCTCGGCCGCCCGCAAGTACGCCGAGGACGTCGTGAAGCCGGCGCTCGAGCAGGTCGAGGGCGTGGCCGTGGTCGAGGTGAAAGGGGGCGCCAAGCGCGAGATCCGCGTCGAGCTCGATCGGGTGAAGATCGACGCGCTCAGGCTCGATCCCGCCGGCATCGTCATGCGCCTGCGCGCAGCGAACCTCAACGTCCCCGCCGGACACTACGACGAGGGCACGAAAGAGGTCTCCGTCCGGACGGTCGGCGACTTCGTGAGCGTCGATCAGATCCGCGAGACGATCGTCGCGACGGCCGCCGACGGCTCGGCCGTGAAGCTGCGCGACGTGGCGCGGGTCGAGGACGCGTTCGCCGACAAGACGGTGCTGATCCGCTCGAACGGCACCGAGACGGTCAGCTTCGAGATCCTCAAGCAGTCCGGGAAGAACACGATCGAGGTCGCCGACGGCGTGAAGAAGCGCCTCGAGACCTTGCACAAGGACTTCCCCCGAGGGATCCAAACGGCGGAGATCCTCGATACGTCGCGCTTCATCCGCGAGAACGTCCACGAGGTCGAGGTCGCGATCGTCTTCGGCGGCGCGATGGCGATCCTGATCATCCTCATCTTCATGCTCGACCTCCGATCGACGTTGATCAGCGCGGTGGCCCTCCCGACGAGCGCCGTCGGCACGTTCTTCG